>NZ_JBCLVN010000011.1:0-134512 GCF_039548315.1 Cellulomonas olei | reverse complement strand
CGCGGGCCGGGTCCTGTTCGACGCGTCGGGCGGGACGGGGCGGTCGGCGGCGTGACCGGGAGGACGGGGCGGTCGGCGGCGTGACCGACGGCGGGCCGCCGGACCGGCCGGTGGCGTGCCCCGCGGCGGGTGATCCGGCGGACGGGTGAACCGCGGGTGCGGGCCCGCGGGGCCGCCTCACCCGGACGGGTGGTCCGACACGCCGGACGACACGCCGGGTCGACCTCGCGATCCAGACATTCCGGGCAGGGCTTCCCGGTGCTGGTGACGTGCGCGGACGTCGCTGACCAGCCCGTCGGCACCCTTGACACGACGGGACGGTTCGGTAGGTTCTCGGCAGTGGTCCGAACGGCGGCGCCCGTCACGAGGCGCCCCGGAGGGGGCAGGGATCGGACCACGCCGGGCTCCGGCCGGGCCCGCGTGTTCATCAGAGAACGCCGCACCGCTTCGCGGTGCCGTGCGGTACGAAGGACACGCGGGCCGGCCGGTCGGGCCCTCACCCGGCGGCCGGTGACAGCGGGGTGCCGTACCCTGGCGCGGTGCCTGCTCGTGACCCCTCCCGCTGGTGGAGCGCGGTCCAGGCGCTCGCCGGCGGGCTGCTGACCTGGACCGCCTTTCCCGATCTCGGCTGGTGGTGGGCCGCCCCGCTCGGCACGGCCCTGCTGATGCTCGCGATGCGGCGCGACAGCGCCCGGTGGAACGCGCTCCTCGGCCTCGTCTGGGGCGCGGCGTTCTTCCTCCCGCTGCTCACCTGGGTCGACGTCTCGATCGGCGTGGTGCCGTGGGTCGCGCTGTCCGTGGCCGAGGCCGGCTTCGTCGCGCTGTTCGGCGCGGCCTGGTCGTGGGCCCGGCGCGGGGAGGCCGTGTGGCGGCGCGCGTCCCTGCAGCTCCTGGTGTTCACGGTCCTGTGGGTCGCGGTCGAGGAGCTCCGGTCGCTGTGGCCGTTCGGGGGCTTCCCCTGGGGTCGCCTGGCGTTCTCGCAGGCCGACTCGCCGCTGATCGCGCTGGCCCGGCTGGGTGGCGCGCCGCTGGTCTCGGCGGTCGTCGTGGCGACGGGGGCGGCGCTCGCCCTCGCGTGGCTCGCGGCGCGCCGGTTCGCCCTGCTCCCGGCCCTCGGCCGGCTCGCGGTGGCCGCGGCGCTGGTCGGCGGCGGGCTCCTGGTGCCCATGGACACCCGGGCGGAGAACGGCACGCTGATGGTCGGCGCGGTGCAGGGCAACGTGTCGGAGCCGGGCCTGCACGCCTTCGACAACCGGCGCGAGGTCCTCGACAACCACGTGGCCGGCACCTACGCGCTTCTCGACCAGGTCGCGCCGGGCGACCTCGACCTGGTGCTGTGGCCCGAGAACGGCACCGACATCGACCCCCAGGTCGACGCCGAGGCCGCCGCCGCGATCGACGGTGCCGCACGGGAGGTCGGCGCGCCGCTGCTGGTCGGGACGATCGAGTACCCGGAGTCCGGCGGCCGCTACAACACGTCGCTGCTGTGGGAGCCGGGCACCGGTCCGGTGGCGCGGTACTCCAAGCAGCACCCCGCGCCGTTCGCGGAGTACATCCCGCTGCGCGACCTCGTGCGCCCCTTCTCCTCGGCCGTGGACCTCGTCCGCAACGACATGCTGCCGGGCACGGAGCCCGGGGTGGTGCCGCTGAAGTCCGAGCGGCTGGGCCGCACCGTGGTGGTCGGGGACGTCATCTGCTTCGAGGTGGCCTACGACCCGCTGGTCCGCGAGAGCGTGCGGGAGGGGGCGGAGATCCTGGTGGTGCAGACCAACAACGCGAACTTCGGGTACTCGGCGGAGTCGACGCAGCAGCTGGCGATGTCACGGCTGCGTGCCGTCGAGAGCGGCCGGGCGACCGTGCAGGTGTCCACCGTCGGCGTCAGCGCCGTCATCAGCCCCAACGGGACGGTCGCTGCGGACACGGGCCTGTTCACCGCCGAGCAGCTGGTCGCGCGCCTGCCGCTGCGCGAGTCGCTGACACCGGCGACCCGCCTCGGCGCGTGGCCCAGCCTGGTCGTGGGCGCCCTGGCCGTGGCGATGACGGTCGCGGGTGCCGCCGGGGCCGCGCGGGTGCGCCGCGCCGACCGTCCGGAGGCCGCCGCGTGACCGCCGCCGCTCGCGTGCTCGTCGTCGTCCCCACGTACGACGAGCGGGACAGCCTCCCGCACGCGCTGGCGGCGCTCGCCCGCTGCGTGCCCGACGCCGACGTGCTGGTCGTCGACGACGCGTCCCCGGACGGCACCGGCGAGCTCGCCGAACGGATTGCCGCGAGCGACGAGGCCGAGCGCGGTCGCCGCGCCGTCCACGTCCTGCACCGCGCGGGCAAGCAGGGTCTGGGGACGGCGTACGTCGCCGGGTTCCGCTGGGGGCTCGAGCGCGGGTACGACGTCCTGGTCGAGATGGACGCCGACGGGTCGCACCGCGCCGAGGACCTGCCGGCGCTGCTCGCCCGGGTGCCCGGGGCGGACCTGGTGATCGGGTCGCGGTGGGTGCGCGGCGGACGGGTGGTCAACTGGCCGCTGCACCGCCAGCTCCTGTCGCGGGGGGCGAACGTGTACGCGCGCGTCGCGATGGGCCTGCCGGTGCGGGACTCGACGGCGGGGTTCCGCGCCTACCGGGCGGAGACGCTCCGGGGGCTCACGCTCGGGGAGGTCGCCTCCCACGGGTACTGCTTCCAGATCGACATGGCGTGGCGGGTCCTGCTCGCCGGCGGGCGCGTCGTCGAGGTGCCGATCACCTTCGTCGAGCGCGCCGAGGGCCGCTCCAAGATGAGCCGCGCCATCGTGGGCGAGGCGCTCGTCCGCGTGACGGTCTGGGGAGCCCGCCGCCGGTGGCAGCAGCTGCGGGGGCTCCTGCGGCAGGGGAGTCCCGCCGCAGGACGGTGAGGCGTGCCCGGACCCGGTCGGTCCGGGACGGCGCCGGGCCGGAGGACGACGGGCTGCACGACGACGGGCCCCGCCCCCCGGTGCGGGGGACGGGGCCCGTGCGTGACGTGACCCGGCGCCTCAGGCGCTGCGGCGCAGCTTGCCGGCGCGCAGCAGGTCGAGGCGCTCGTCGAGCAGCTCCTCGAGCTCCTTGATCGTCCGGCGCTCCAGGAGCATGTCCCAGTGCGTGCGCGGCGGCTTGGTGGCCTTCGGCTCCGGCTTGGACGCGTCGCGCAGCAGCGCCTCGGCGCCGCACCGGCACTCCCACACCACCGGGACATCGGCCTCGACCGAGAACGGCAGGATGATCGTGTGCCCGTTCGGGCAGTCGTAGTACGCCTGGAGACGCGGGGCGAAGTCGACGCCCTCGTCCGTCTCCATGCTGTGGGACCCGATGCGCATACCGCGCAGGGACCGGTTCGACATCAGGACCTCCGTGCCTTGACGTGCAGACGTGTGGCTTACTCAGATCGGTCAACGTCCGGGGACCGTTCAGTGTTCCAGTCTGGCGTGAAGGTCCCGTGAACGCGCGGGGAGGGCCTCCCGCAGGGCTCAGGCGAGGGTCGCGCGGACCGCCCGGCGCACCAGCTCGGCGTCGTCCGCCCCCTCGTGCCGCCAGCGTCGCTGCTGCTGGGCGCCGTTGCCGCGCCCGAGCAGGGAGGCGACCCCGTCCCGCACGCGCTCGAGGTCGCCGCCCTCCACGAGCGCCGGCTCGACGTGCCGCAGCAGCTCGTCGAGCACGGCCCGAGCCGGCGCCGGGCGTCCCGTCAGGGGGCTGAGCAGGTCGTCGTCCAGGCCGGAGCGCGCGGCGCGCCACGTCGCGACGCGCACGACCTCCGTCCGAGGCTGGGGAGCCGGTTCGGGGCGCCCCGACACCGCGGTCTCCGCGAGCGCGCGGACGAGCGCGGCCAGCAGCACGGCGTCCTGCGGGTCCAGGCAGACGTCGGCGACCCGCACCTCGACGGTCGGGTACCGGGCGGACAGCCGGGCGTCGAAGTACACCATCCCGTCGTCGAGGATCGTGCCGCTCGCCACGAGGTCCTCGACGCTCCGGCGGTAGGTCGCGGCGTCGCCGAACGGCGCCGTGGGGCCGGCGGTCGGCCAGCGGCCCCAGATCTGCGACCGGAAGCTCGCGTACCCGGAGTCGTCGCCCTGCCAGTAGGGGCTGTTGGCGCTGAGGGCGAGCAGCACCGGGTTCCAGCGGCGCAGGTGGTCGACGACGCGCACGCCCTCCTCGGCGTCCGCCACCTCGACGTGGACGTGGCAGCCGGAGGTGAGCTGGTCCCGCGCCGTGCGGGCGAACTGCGCAGCGATGTCCTGGGCGCGCCGGTTGACGACCACGGTCGGGTCGGCGGGCCGCGGCGACGTCGCGAGCGCCGCGATGCGGGCGCCGGCGTGCTGCGCGGACGAGTCGGCCCGCCAGCGCCCGCCCCGCACCTCCTCCAGCAGGTCGTCGAGGTCGGTGCAGGGGTGCGTCGAGGTCTCGACCTGCTCCTGCGCGAACTCCTTCTCCAGCGACCCGCCCGGCTGCGCGGGGTCGTCGTCTCCGTCCACCGAGGAGGCGTGCTGCAGCACCGCCGCCGCGACGGCGCGCGGCGAGCCGTCCTCCGACACCAGCAGGAACTCTTCCTCGACACCGATCGTGCGCACGCAGGAATTGTGGGGTCCGCGGAGGCGTCTGTCCTGCGGAGCAGCGGGTGCGGTCACGGGCGCCGTGCGCGACGCCGGCGACCCCCGCCGGTCCGTCCGCCGCCGCGCACTACGCTGGCCGCGCCCCCAGCCCCGACCCCGGAGGACCCGTGGCCCCCTGGCACACCCGCGCGTCGACGACCGTGTACGAGAACGCCTGGATCCGCGTCCGCGAGGACGCCGTCACCCGCCCGGACGGCCGGCCCGGCGTCTACGGCGTGGTCGAGGTCCGTCAGCCGGCGGTGTTCGTCGTGCCCGTCACGCCCGAGGGCGAGGTCGTGCTGGTCGAGGTCGAGCGCTACACCACCGGGCTCCGCTCGCTCGAGGTGCCCGCGGGCGGCTCCGACGGCCAGGACGCGCTGACGGCGGCACGCCGCGAGCTGCTGGAGGAGACCGGCCTGGTCTCGGACGACTGGCAGGAGCTCGGTGCCGTCTACTCGCTCAACGGCGTCAGCGACGCGCCCGGGCACGTGCTGCTCGCGCGCGACGTGCGGCCCGCACCCGACGCCGGCACGCTCGCGGCGGACGGGCAGGCGGAGGAGGGCATCGTCCAGGTGCAGCGCCGGACGTGGCCGGAGGTCGTGGAGCTGCTGCGCACCGGGGCCCTGACCGACGGGGAGTCCGTCGCCGCCCTCATGCACGCCGCCGTGGCCCTGGGCCGCCTCACCTGACACCCGCCGCCGACGCGCGGTGCACGAGGGTCCAGCGCCAGAACAGCCGACGGCGGACCCGTGCACCGGGCAGGACCCGCGCGACGCACTCCCGCACCTCGGCGAGCGTCATGGTGGCGGGCCGCGTCGGTGCGGACATCGCGACGTCGTAGCGCCGGTCGCCGAGGTCGAGGGCGTCGCCCACGGCTGGGTGCACCCTGTCACCCTGCCAGGAGACGGTCCGCGCCGTGGCACATCGGCCCCGTGCGCGCAGGATTGCATCTGTGCGCACAGACGCAGATGTGGCACCATGACGCGTGCTCCTCGTCCTGCGCGACCGCGCGTACCGCCGCCTGTTCACCGCCCAGGTCGTGTCCCTGACGGGGACGGGGCTCGCCACGGTGGCGCTGGGGCTGCTGGCGTACGACCTGGCCGGGGCACGGGCCGGCGTGGTGCTGGGGACCGTGTTCGCGCTGAAGATGCTGGCGTACGTGGCCGTGGCGCCCGTCGCCGCGGCCGTGGTGCACCGGCTGCCGTCGCGGGCGGTCCTCGTCGGGGCGGACGTGGTGCGTGTGGTCGTGGTGCTCGGCCTGCCCGTCGTGACGTCCGTGGCCCAGGTGTACGCGCTCGTGCTGGTGCTGCAGGCGGCGTCGGCGGTGCACACGCCGGCGTACCAGGCCGTCGTCCCCCGGCTCGTGACCGACGAGCGCCGGTACACGCAGGCGCTGTCGCTGTCGCGGCTCGCGGAGGACCTCGAGATGCTGCTCTCGCCCGTGCTGGCCGCGGCGCTCCTGCTGGTGCTGCCCGGTCAGCAGCTGTTCCTCGGGACCGCGGCGGGCTTCGCCGTGTCGGCGGCCCTGGTCGCCCGCACCGCGGTCCCGGCCGGCGCCGCGCCCGCGCCGGAGGACGCGGGCCTGCCGTTCGGCGCGCGGGTGCGGCGGGGCGCCGTGCTGATGGTCCGCACACCGGGCCTGCGGGCGGTGCTCGCGCTCGACCTCGCGGTGGCGTCCGCCGGTGCGTTCGCCCTGGTGCAGTACGTGGCGGTGGCGCGCGAGGCGTACGGCGGCGGCGAGCGCACCGCCGCGCTCCTGCTGGCGGCGCTCGGCGCGGGCTCGCTCCTCGTGGCCGTCCTGCTCCCTCGTGTGCTGGAGCGCCGGCCCGAACGTGCGGTCGTGCTCGGCGGACTCGCGGCTCTGACCCTGGGGACGGCCGCTGTCGCCGGCGGGCTCGCCGTGCGCGGCAGCGCGGGGCTGCTGCTCGTGGGCGCGCTGTTCGCGCTCGTCGGTGCCGGGTGGGCCGCTGCCGAGACGCCGGTGGGTCGCGTCATCGCGCGCAGCATCCGTCCGGCCGAGCAGCCGGCGGTGTTCGCCGCGCAGTTCTCGCTGTCGCACGCCTGCTGGCTCGTGACCTACCCGCTGGCCGGGGTGCTGGGGGCCCTCGGGCTGGGTCTCGCCGCACTGGTGCTCGCGAGCCTGGCGGCGGTGGCCGCTGCCGTCACCGCGGCGCTCTGGCCGCGTCCCGCGCCCGTCGCCGCGGGGGTGGCAGGCTGAGCAGGTGACCAGCGAGACCGACGTGGCGGCTCAGACGGGTGCAGCCCTCGTGCCCGCCGCCGACCTGGAGGCCGCCGTCGACGTCCTGCGGCTGCTCGCGGACCCGACCCGCCTGCGCATCCTGCTGCTGCTGGACGATCGCGAGCTCTCGGTCGGCGCCCTCGCGGAGCTGCTCGGACGGCCCGCTCCGGCCGTGTCGCAGCACCTCGCCCGGTTGCGGGCCGGCCGGCTCGTGCAGAACCGGCGCGACGGCGTCACGGTCCACTACCGCCACGCGAACGAGCACGTCGCCGCACTGGTGCGCCACGTGCTGCACCAGGCCGAGCACGTGCGCTACGAGGAGCCGCCGCACCACCGCCCGTGACCTGCGGTGCTGTCGCAACGGTGCCGGCCCGTGACACAGTGGGTGGACGTGCGGGGCGTCGCCGCACCGGGTCGAGGACCCACCCATGGCGTGCACGACTCCGCCGAGGTCAGCAGCGGGGACCATCAGGGCCGGGGGGAACCCATGCGGAGCACCATCACCACCGAGCGCACCGACGGCGTGACGACCGTCAGGCTCGTCGGCGAGATCGACCTGTCGCTCCGGGCGCAGGCCACCGCCGCGGTGGACGCCGTCCGGGCGGCCGCGCAGCCGGTCGTCCTCGACCTGGCGGGCGTGACCTTCATCGACTCGTCGGGTGTGTCGTTCCTGCTGCAGTGCCGCAGGGCGTGCGCGCGCGACGACCTGCCGTTCCGGGTCCAGGACGTGCCGCCGCGTGCGCGCCGGGTCCTCGAGGTCCTCGGGCTCGTCGACGTCCTCGCGGTGGGCTGAGCGCGCAGCCCCTCACCGGCCGGGCGCGCTCGGCACCACCCGGGCGTAGCGCCGCGGGCGCGCGGGGTCGGTGCCGGTGAACCACTCGCCGTGCACCTGCATGCCCACCGAGTCCAGGTGCACGTCCACGCCGAGGTGACCCGACGGGTCCTGGCCGGGCGGCAGGCGCAGGTGCTCGCGGGCCAGCGGGCGGCCCGCGATGTCCGCGAGGCTCAGCGCCCACCGCAGGCGGGTGCCGTCCGGCTCGCCGTCGTGCAGCACGACGATCTGGGCCTGCCGGCGGCGGGACGCGTCGAGCTCGCGGAACCGGGGCAGCGCGACGTCGTCGGCGCTGTCGGGGGAGGGGCGCATGCTCCACTGTGCTGCCGGGTACCCCGGGAGCGCCCGCCCGGCGGCGGGTGAACCGGCTGCGGCCCGGACGCGGACGGGTCGCCCGGTCAGGACGCGAGCGCCTGGGACGACCCGCCGTCCGGGGCGCTGACCTCGGCCCACAGCGTGTCGAGGGAGAGGTCGATGGCCGCCGCGATCGCGGCGATCGTCGGGAACGCGGGCGTGGCGACCCGGCCGGACTCGATCTTGCGCAGGGTCTCGGGCGACACGCCGGCGTCGAGCGCGGTGCGGGCCATCGACCGGTCGCCGCGCGCGCGTCGCAGCACGGCGCCGAGCCGGCGCCCGCGCTCGACCTCGGCGGCGGTGAGGGGCAGGCGGACCATGCGAGCGATCCTAGGGCGGCCCCGGGTGGCGTGACAGCCTGCGCGGGTCGGGTGGCGCGGCGGGATAGTCTGACCGGGATAGTTGTCCCACCGCCGCCGGCCGGCGGCCGCACCGGAGGTCACCCGTGATCGAGATCCTCAGCCCCGACGAGCTGCGGCGGGCCCGCGACACCGGGGCGCTCGTCCACCGGATCCTGCGGACCCTCCGCGACCGCACGCGGCCCGGCACCGACCTGCTCGAGATCGACCGCTGGGCACGGCAGATGATCGAGGAGGCCGGCGCCGTCTCCTGCTACGTCGACTACGCGCCGTCGTTCGGGCGCGGGCCGTTCGGGCACTACATCTGCACGTCGGTGAACGACGCCGTCCTGCACGGCCTGCCGCACGCCCGCACGCTGGTGGCGGGCGACCTGCTGACCCTCGACCTCGCGGTGTCCCTGCGGGGCGTCGTCGCCGACTCCGCCATCAGCTTCGTCGTCGGGGGGACGCGCCCGCCGGAGGCTGTCGCCCTCATCGACGCCACCGAGCGCGCGCTCGCCGCGGCGATCGCGACCGCGGGTCCCGGCGTGCACCTGGGTGACGTCTCGGCAGCGATCGGGGACGTCCTCGAGGGCGCCGGCTACTCGGTCAACACGGAGTTCGGCGGGCACGGGGTCGGGTCCACCATGCACCAGGACCCGCACGTGTCGAACACCGGCCGGCCCGGGCGGGGGTACCGGCTACGACCCGGGCTGCTGCTCGCCATCGAGCCGTGGGTCATGGCCGACACCGCCGAGCTCGTGACCGACGCGGACGGCTGGACGCTGCGCAGCGCGACCGGCTGCCTGACGGCCCACAGCGAGCACACCGTCGCGATCACGGAGGACGGGGTGGAGGTCCTGACCTGAGGCGTCCGTGCCGGTGAGCGGGCGGCAGGGCAGGATGGCCCGATGGATCGTGCGACCACGCTGACCCACGTCGACCACGAGCGGGCCGCCCTGGCGGACCAGCTCCGGACCCTCCACGACGACGACTGGCGGACCCCGTCGCTGTGCGACGGCCTCTCGGTGCGCGAGGTGCTCGCGCACCTGACGGTGAGCGGGGCGGTGTCGCCGCTGCGCTGGTTCCTGGGGGTGCTGCGGGCCCGCTTCGACTTCGACCGCCAGGTCGACGACCGGCTGCGCGAGCAGCTCGGCGCGGACCCGCAGGAGACCCTCGCCCGGTTCCGCGCCACCATCGGCAGCCGCACCTCCCCGCCGCTGCCCGCGCCCGCCCTGCTGGGCGAGCTCGTCGTGCACGGGACCGACATCCGGCACCCGCTCGGCCTGACGCGGGACCACCCGCACGAGGTGCTGGACCTGCTGCTGCGCTACTACGCCGGCACCGACCAGGTCGTCGTGGCGCGGTCCCGGGTGACCGGGCTGCGCCTCGAGGCCACCGACACGGGGACGACGGCGGGCGAGGGTGAGGTGGTGCGCGGACCCGCCCTCTCGCTGATCATGGCGATGACGGGCCGTGCGGCGGCCTGCGCCGACCTCACGGGTCCGGGGGCGGCGGTCCTCGCCGGGCGGTGCGCGTGAGCGCGGGTCAGACCGGAGCGTGCGGGCCCCGGACCACGCGGTACCGCTCGTAGACGACGCGGCCCGCGAACGTCCGCGTCTCCACCAGGTCCAGGGGCACCGGCTCGGGCACCGGTGGCAGCAGGGGCGTGCCGCCGCCGAGGACGACCGGGTTGCGGAACATCCGGACCTCGTCGAGCAGGCCGAGCCCGAGCGCCTGGTGGACCAGGTCGGCGCCGCCGATGGACACGTCCCGGTCGGTGCCCGCGAGCGCGCCCGCGACCACCTCCTCGAGGGAGCCGGACGCGAGCCGGGCGTTGCCCTCCACCCGGTCGAGCGTGCGGCTGAGGACGATCTTGGGCAGCGCGCACCAGACGTCGGCGAACGCGGCGGACGCCTCCGCGCGGCGCAGCTCCGGGTCGGTCTCCCAGACGAGCATCGTCTCGTAGAGCCGGCGCCCGCAGATGTACGCCCCCAGCTCGCCGACCTGCGCCAGGGTGAACGCGAACTGCTCGTCGCTGGGCGTGCCCCAGCCGAGCCGGCCGGCCCGGTCGGACACGTAGCCGTCGACGGAGACGCTCATCGAGCAGAGCAGCATCGTCCGAGCGTAGGGCCGGGCGCCGAGGACGTCGACGCCGGCACGGGCGCCCGCCTCACCGCGGTGCGGCGCGGGGGACCGGTGGGGGCGTGCCACCCGGACCGGCGTGCGTGAGCGCGTCGACCCCGAGCATCGCGAGCAGCGTCGCCACGTCGGCGGGGACGTCCTCCAGGGTGCACCGCTGGCCGGTCTGGCCGCAGGCGCGCAGGCACTGGATGAGGAACGCCAGGCCCGTCGAGTCGATGAACGTCACCCCGCCCAGGTCGAGCACGACCGGTCCGCCGGCGATCAGCGCCGCGGCGAGCGCGTGCCCCGCGTCCGCGCGGAGGGACGCGTCGACCTCGCCGTGCAGGCGGATGACGGTCGAGCCGCCGTCGGTGCGGGCGCTGATCCCGCCGGGACGATCCTGCATCGCACCGACCTCCCGGGCGGTCGCGGTTCCCGTCCCCGTCCCGAACGGTGGCGTCGGGCCGCGCGCCGGGGCAGCGTGGCTGCGGTGGCGGCTCGACTCGCGACGAGTCTGCCACCGGGCAGGGGCCACCGCCCGACGAGCGCGCGTCCCGGGTGGCCGGCGGTCCGGGGCGCGGGCGCGTGTTCCCGGGACGGCCGGGGGAGGCTCAGGTGGTGGCCCGCCCCGACGCGACGACGGCCCGGGCGGGCAGGTGCAGCAGGCCGTCGCGTCCGGTGTACCCGGCGGCGAGGTCGACGAACGCCCGGCGCACCGCCTCGCGGCCCGCGCCGTCCTGGCGCCGGTAGGTGGCGCCGATGCTCGCCACGCCGCGGGTGACGGCGCTCCACCACAGGTCGGGCGGCGCGACGTGCACGAAGCCGACCTCCCGGGCCCGGACCTGCTCGAGCCCCGACGCGGTCAGCAGGGCGCCCAGCCCGTCGGGTGTGCGCGCGAAGTCCCGGCCCTCCGGCAGGGCGGTCGCGGCCGGTGCGACGCCGGCGCGGTCGAGCACGTCCGCCCAGAGCTGCTGCGCCGGTCCCGGCGGCGCGGGCCAGACCGACACGGCGACCCGGCCGGCGGGCCGGGCGGCACCGGCGAGCGCCGCCGCTGCCGCGGGCGGGTCGCCCACGTGGTTGAGCACGAAGTTCGCGGCGACGACGTCGAACCCGGAGCCGACCGCGGACGGGAGGCGGGGGAGCGCACCGACCAGGAACCGGGCGCCGGGCACCGCGGCCCGCGCGAGCGCGACCATCTCCGGGTCCGGGTCGACGCCCGTGACCGCGCACCCGCGGTCCGCCGCCGCACGGGCGACCGGTCCCGGGCCGGTGCCGACGTCGAGCAGCGCCTCGCCGGGCCGGACCGCCGCGTCGTCGAGGAGCGCCGGCACCGCGTGGGCGCAGAGGCCGGCGAAGGTCTCCGCGTACGCAGCCGCCGTCCCGGCCCAGGCGGCGCGCTTCGCCGCGTCGTGCGCGGCGGCGGTGCGCCCGCCGGGTCCCGGGGTCGGGGCGGGACCTGAGGGCACACCGGAAGCATGCTCCCCGGCTCCCGCGGTCGCCGGGACGATCGTCCCCGCCGGCGTGGCCGGCCGGTGGCGGGCCGGCGTCGCGCGGGCCGGGGTGCTCACACCAGGTGCTGCACGATCTCCCGCCGGTCGCCGTCGACGACCACGGTCGCGAGCGCGCCGTTCACCAGGGGCAGGTGGGGCGGCACGTGCCCGATCTCCACGTCGAGCACGATCGGCACGTCGAGCCGCCCGAGGGCGTCGAGCACCGCCTCGCGCTGGGTGAGGCGGGGGTGGTCCGGCGCGCGGGTGCGCCCGACGAGGACGGCGTTCGCGTGGTCGAACCACCCGGCGAGGCGCATCCCGTGCAGGGCGCGGCAGACCGCGGCGGCATCGTCGGCCGCCGCCTCGACGTAGACGACGAGCCCGTCGTCGGCGTGCGCGCGCCCGAACGCCGCGACGTCGCCGTAGGGCGTGCCGGCGAGGGCGGTCATCGTCTCGATGCAGCCGCCGACGAGGCGGCCTGTCGCGTGCAGGGTGCCGCCGGACGCCAGGTCCCAGCGCCCGTGCCCGACGGGCTTCCACCGGGTGGCGCGGCTGTCCTCGGCGAACGTCCACCAGTCCGCGACCAGTCCGGAGTCCCGCTGCCGGTGGGGTCCGGCGCCGGACGCGATGTCGAGCCAGCTCAGCAGGCCGGGGGGAGTCTCGTACGGGGTGTCCGCGAGGTTGTCGCCGTGCAGCGTGGCCCAGCCGAGCCGCGTCGTCAGGGGCACCAGCAGCGTCGACAGGTCGGAGTACCCGACCAGCCAGGTCGGCTCCGCGGCGGCGAGCGCGTCCCAGTCCAGGAGGTCCACGAGGTCGATCGCGGTCTCGCCGCCCCACGGCGGGACGACGCAGCGGATCGCCGGGTCGGTGAGCATCGAGGTCAGCTCCGCGGCGCGCCGCGACGCGGGCCCGGCGGTGATGCCCGAGCCGTCCATGACCTCGCCCACGACGACGTCGTAGCCCGCGGCGCGCAGGTGCTCGACGGCGACGTCGATGCGGGCGGTCTCACCGGGCTGGACGCCGGCCGACGGGGACGTGACGCCGATGCGGTCGCCGGGCCGGAGCGGGGCGGGGAACCGGATCATGCACCGCATCGTGCCAGCCGCCCGGCCCCCGGGTACGGGCGACGACCCGCGCCGGGGTGCCCGGCCCGTTTCCGCCCGCGACGTCGGCGAGCGCGCTACGGTCGTGAGGTCATGGAACGGACGAAGAAGCCCTGGTGGCGGATGACCCGCACCCCGACGAGCGGGTTCGTGCTCGCGGGCGTGTTCACGGTCATGGCGCTCCTCCGGTGGTTCAGCTGGGCACCCGGGGATCAGCGTGAGCTGACGCTCGCCTGCCTGTTCACGGTCACCGCGGCGGCGTACCTGGCCAGCGCCACGGCGATGCTGCGCCGTGAGCGCGCGGCCGGCCGGACGCGGCGGGCCTGAGCGGGCCACGCGCGCCGACGCCGGCGTCACCCGGGCGGGTCAGGACGGGGTTGAGCGCGGCCGGCGCCGCGGGGCTCACGCGCGGTCGTGCAGCGTGACGTGGTAGCCGTCGGGGTCGGAGAAGGTGAACGTGCGGCCGAACGGCCCGTCCACCGGGGCGGAGACGATGGTGCGGCCGTCCGCCACGAGGGCGTCGTGGATCGCCTGCACGTCGGTGGCGTGCAGCCAGAGGGCCACGCCGAGACCGGGACGGGGGAGCGGGGCGAGGTCGGTCCCGGGGAGCAGGTCGCGGAGCGCGAACGCAGGGTCGGTGGTGAACACCACGGCGTGCGGCGGCCCCGCGGGCGAGCGCACCAGACCGAGGTAGTGCTCGTAGAACGCCTGCGAGGCCGCGAGGTCGCGGACCTGGAGGGAGATGAAGTCGGGGCCGGTGACGGGCATGCGTGCTCCTCGAGTGGATGTCAGTAGACCTGACATGCAAACCTATGTCAGGATGTTGACATGACGCAAGAGGCAGCCGGGATCGACCTCGAGACCTCCCTGGGCTACCTGCTGAAGGAGGCCTCCAGCGCCCTGCGCGCCGCCATGGAGGAGGCCCTCCGGCCGCTGGGGCTGACCGTGACCCAGTACTCGTGCCTGGAGCTGCTGGCGCAGCGACCCGGGCTGTCGGCGTCCGATCTGGCCCGCGGCGCGTTCGTCACGCGGCAGTCGATGAATGTCGTGCTCCAGGGGCTCGACCAGGACGGCCTCGTCACGCGGTCCGCCGAGCCGGCCGTCGGCAAGACGCTGCCCACGCGCCTGACGTCGCGCGGCCGCGAGACGCTCGACCGTGCGACGGCGGCCGTCCGCGGCGTCGAGGTGCGGATGCTCGACGGGATGTCCGACGACGAGCAGGCCGAGGCGCTGCGGCTGCTGCGGAGCATGCTCCGGTCGCTCCGGCACGCAGGGGCTTGATCGTGAGCGCGCTCCAGGTCTCAGGATGGCGCGCATGACACAGGACACGGCAACCGCCCGGCTCGTGCTCGGGACGATGGACTACGGCACGGTCGTCGACCGTGGACGGGCGTTCGCGCTCATGGACCGGTTCGTGGAGGCGGGCGGGGTGTGGCTCGACACCGCCGACTGCTACTCGTTCTGGACGGACCCCTCCGGCGTCGGCGGCGCCAGCGAGCGGGTGATCGGCGAGTGGCTCCGCGCCCGGCCCGGCGTGAGGGACGAGGTCAGGATCGCGACGAAGGTCCGACAGAACCCCCTGGTCCCGCACCGGTGGCCGGAGTCCGCCGAGGGGCTCTCGCGCGACGCGGTCCTCGCCGGCGTCTCCGGCAGCCTGGAGCGGCTGGGGGTCGACTCGGTCGACCTGCTGTGGGCGCACGCGGAGGACCGCGGCGTCCCGCTGGCGGAGACCGTGACGGCGTTCGGCGAGCTCGTCGACCGCGGCGTGGCGTCCCGCGTCGGTGCGGCCAACCACCCGGCCTGGCGCGTGGAGCAGGCGCGCACGATCGCGCGGTCGACCGGGGTGGAGCCGTGGACGGCGCTCCAGCTGCGGCACTCGCTGGTGCTGCCGCGCCCCGAGGCGGTGCTGCCGAACGCGGGCCACCGGCACCTCACGCCGGACGACGCCGACTACGCGCGCACCGAGGGGCTCGACGTCTGGGTGTACACGCCGCTGCTCCACGGGGGGTACGTCCGCGCCGACAAGCCGTTCCCCGACGCCTACGATCACCCCGGCACCACCCGGGTGCTCCGGGAGCTCGACGACGTGGCGGCGCAGACCGGCGCCACGCGCAACCAGGTCGTGCTCGCCTGGCTGCTCCACCAGGGCATGAACCCGATCATCGGCGTCAGCGCCGTGGCGCAGCTCGACGAGGCGCTCGAGGCCACCCAGGTGACGCTGCAGGACGAGCACGTGCAGCGGTTCGCCGCGGCGCGCTGACCCGAGGACCCCGACGACCCCGAACGCGAGGAGAGGCGATGACGACGACGTGGGCACCGGCGGATGCCGCCGCCAGGACCGGGCTGTCCCTGGACACGCTGCGCTACTACGAGCGCGAGGGGCTGATCGGGCCCGTGTCCCGGACCCTCGGCGGGCACCGCGCGTACACGGACGACGACCTGTTCTGGATCGGCCTGATCAGCTGCCTCCGGGACGCCGGGCTGGGCATCGCCGACCTGCGGGAGTTCACCACCTTGCTCCGTGAGGGCGGCAGCGGCGACAGGGTCGCGTTCCTCACCGAGCACCGGGCCGAGCTCCAGCGACGCGCGGGCCAGCTGCAGAAGGCGATCGGTGTGCTGGACGAGAAGATCGCGTACTACGCGGGCGTGGCCCCGGACGCGTGAGATCTGGGTCGGTGAGCGCCGAGCGGCGGACCGTCGCATCTCCGGTGCCTTGCGCCGATAATGGACGGGTGGTAGTGCGCTCCGAGCGCACCTCGGGTACGGTGGTCACAAGTCCCCCTAGGGAAAGTCTGAGATACCTGGGGCGGGCTAGACGCCCCGGGACGCCGCGCCAACGGCCCCGGGGCGCAGCACTGTCTACGCCGAGTAACGACGGTTACGTCAGGCGGGCAGGAGGGCGGTCTCGACGGCCTTCACCGTCAGCCGCAGGTTCCCGCCGGCCGAGCGCGCCTCGCAGTTGAGCCGCACCAGCTCGTCACGCTTCGGCAGGGGGATGCTGCCGTCGGACGGGAACCGGACGTCCACCGCGTCGTAGGCCGGCGTCAGCACGCGGGCCTCGATGTAGTCCCACACGATCGCCGGGCCGTTCGGGTTGTCCGGGTTCGGCATCGAGCCGTTCTTCCGCTCGGACTTGACGACGTTGCCCTCGACGAACACGTCAGCGTTGCGCTGAGCCATGACACACCTCACCAGTTGTCTGAGAGTCCCGCGCCAACGGGACCTGATGGGAGATGCCTACACCCCCGAGGGGGTGAACGCACAGACCGCCACGCGGGCGCCACCCGAAAGGGCTAGTCACCCGAGGAGTCTGACCGCGTTCCCGATCCAGGCGACGAGCATGAACGCGAAGATGATCCCCGCCCCGATGTTCGCGCGCCGGAGCGACCGCTTCACCTTGCGCAGCTCGGCGCGAGCGACGTCGCGCTCGGCGGTCAGTTGCGCGATCCACTGATCGCGCGGATCGAAAGCCGGGGGAGGACCCCCGTACGCGACGAACCGCGGGTCAGGCGCGTCCGGCGCCGGGAAGTCAGGTGCCCCCTGCCAAGTCATGCCGGCTGAATCGGCAGAACCGAACGGCCCCTTGAGCCTGACGCGACAACTGCCGATGCTGGACAGATGGCAGCCGCTCCCCGACGTTCCCCGCACGACGGACTCACTGCGTCCGAGGGCGAAGAGCTGGTCGAAGCTGCGCGCCGTCCCGACCGTCTCGCCCTCGAACCGATCGACCGCTACCGCGAGGTCGCCGCCGAGTACGCCGAGCGCACCGTGCGCGCGCTCAACGGCAACGACCTGCGCGAGGCCCTGCGCGCAGCGACCATCTCCGACGCCGCCACCCGGACGGTCGAGTCCGAACTCAGGTTCCGTGAGCGCTCACGCGAACTGCGCGAACGCTGGGAGCAAGACCGCCAGGCCCAGGCGGCCGACCGCCCGCGAGGCCTCGCGATCGCGCGGTGACCCTGCGTGGAGATGTGGCACAGAGAACGAGCCCGGGCCCGGGCCCGGCCGGCGCGAGCGCCGTCCACAACCACCCGCAGGGGTGCGTGGGGCCGCTGATCCGGGCGGAGGAAGGTATACCCCTCCGCTCCGTGCCTCAAGGGCCGATGACCCCGCGTAGCCGGCCGGGGACGGTGCTCCGCACCAAGAACCAAGACTCGGGACGTTTGGCCCTTGACCCACTCCACTCCGGGGGTATGGGGCTCCGCTAACAGATCGACGGCACGGACCGACCGGGCCAGATTGACGCGGAGGACACCATGAGCACCCACGACGTCATCGACAGCACTAACGCCCTGGTCAGCACTCTCGCCATCATCGGCAGGGACCGTCTTGCGACCGTTACGCATGCCCGCGCGGCTCAGGGTGCAGCCGTCATTACCGTCGCAACGCCAATCGAAGCGCGTCAATTGGCGCACGCCCTGAACGCTGACTATGTCGTAACCGCGGGCAGGTACGGCTACGAAACAAGGCACCACGCGTTCGCGCGACCGGTAATCATCGAGGCTGAAGGGCGACCCGCGTTGCCGGCACTGAGTACCCACGGGACGAAGTCCCGCTCCCAGGTTCGCCACTGAACGGTGCCAAAACGGCGAAACGCAGATCGCAGTGCCTAGGTGGGCAGCTTCGCCCCTTTCGCCCGATTGCACCGCCAACACAGAGTCTGCAGGTTTTCCGGGACGCTCAGACCGCCACGCGAGACGGGAATGACATGGTCGACCTCAAGCAGCAGGTGTGGTTCTTGTGACACCGATATTCCACAGGATCGACACGTATGGGCGTCGCGCTCTTTGATGAGGGTGCGCAGGCGGGCTGTCATGAGCGCCCGTTGCCCAGCGGCAGACTTGGACCACCTGATTTTCTCAGCCAGGGTCACAGATAGGGCGTCAAGAGTCTGCGTGTTGAGGACTATATTGGTCTGCTGGCTGCTGTTCCCACCGGCGGAGACATATTGGAACGAGTACCTGGGGTAGGGCACTGCCACTGGCGACAGGTGTACGCCGACTTGCTCCCAGAACTCCGCCTTGTAGTGTTTGAGAATGAAAGCAGGAGGAGAAATCGCGGCGGTAATGCTCGCTTCTCTCCTCTGGAGATTAGCGACTGCCTCCTCAAGTCGAGCAATGTCGCCCGAGACCCGCTGGACATCGGCCAGCGCTTCCTGATTTGGCTTAATTGAGAAGTACTTCATGAGGTACTTTATTGGGTCAGTGCTCGCATTGCGAACCACCTGGAGTGACGCGTTGTGCACATGGGGGGCGTGCTCCACGACGTTCCTGTCGCGCCGATACTTCCAGGTCGAGGTGTTTTCGAAAGATGCGAGATGCGCATGTTGTCCGGTGGAAGATGAGCCGAGCTCGAATGAGCCGCTGCGCCGGATCTCGTCGACATACTGAACGATATCGTTGTGGTCGGAGACCACCGATGAGATCTCCGCCTTGAGGGTCTGGAATCGTTCGGACGAGAAGTACCGTCGTTTGCGTATGGTTCGGACGATCGGGTTGGCAATGAGTACGGCGGCGACCGAGAGAACCGTCGCGCCGAAGTTCCCGCCTGCGGTCGGGACAAATATCAAGACCGCGACGATAGCCGCAACCAGAACAGATGTGGGCACCGCGTGCCACCCCCCTCAGACGGATGGTCACACACTAGAGCTGGCCCGGGGGTTGCCGTGGGCAGACCGGCACCTCAAGTCGACACGACGGCATCAGGAACGCGTTGGGGATCCCAGGCGGGGTGCCTGCCTCACGCCCTCATGACCGCGAGTGCTCGGGCGACGTCGTACGCGAGCCCAATGCCGTCGTTCACGACCACGGTGCCGCCCCCGAGGGACGTCGTACCGGCGGCGCCGAGGTTCCGCAGCCGGTAGCGCCGACGCGGAGCGGGAGCGTCGCCCATCCGGGCGTGGTAGTCGGCGCGCCGCCGCGCGGCCTGGTCGAGTCGCCAGGCACGGGCGCGGTGGACGTGGCGGAGCATCCGACGCACGGCGTACCACTCGCGCATGTTCAGGTCGACCTCGACTGTGCCCTTCTTGAGGCCCCAGTACCCCCAGAACCGGCCAGGGCCCTCACCGTCGGCCCGCCACTCTGACGGCACAATGTGCTGGTACTCCTTCCCGTCCGCGTGCTTCGAGCTGTGGCCGAGGAAGTAGGTCGCGATCCGGCGCGGGTCGCTGAACCGCTGACCGGAGTAGTCGACTGCGGTTCCAGCCGCGAGGTGCCGGCGGAACTCCGTGTCCGAGACCTCGCACGTGCACAGCGCCCGGTCGCACCGGTGACAGAACGTGTCGTCGGCGGCCACGCACTCGGCCCAGGTGCGGGACAGCCAGTCCTCGAACACCTCACCGGCGACGAGTGCCGGCACCCGGAGCAGCAGGTGCACGTGCGGGGCGCCGCGCCGCTGGAACTCCAGCTTCCACAGGCCGCGCACGTCGAGGCCGGCGCGGACCCACCGGGACCGGAACCGCTCGATCGCGCGCTTGAAGTGCCGCCCGGTCGGCGCGACGGCTTGCCAGTTGCCCGGCAGCGTCAGCGTGACCATCGCGAGGTCGCCGGACTCATCGGTCCACTCGGACAGGTCGAGCTGCGGGATGGTCGTGAACATGCGGGCACGGCTCCGACTCGACCAGACCGCGATCACGCGGCCCGGCTTCGGTGTGATCCAGCCCTGGGCAACAGGGCCGCCGCCGAACAGCCCGTCGGGCGTCATGTACACGAGGTCCCGCGTGCCGTCCGCGTCGGCGTGCTCGGGGCTGTACAGGCTCAAGACCGTCGCTCGGGGGTCGGTGCGCTCCCGCTCGGCACGGGCCTCCGCGCGTACCGCGTCGAAGGTGCGCAGGCCGATGGTCCCGGGGGAGACCGAGAGCCGGAACGTGCGGCCCTCACCGAGCCCGAGGCCGGCGGACGCCGACAGCAGCGGAGCGCCGCCGACCATGTGCCGCTGGCGCACGTACCGGCCATCGGCCCCGACCACCGGGGCCCCGGAGGCGTCGTACGCGTACGCCTCGCGCCACACGGCGCCGTCGTTGACGTCCAGGACGTCCTGGGCCACCACAGGCCCGTACGCGGCCCCCAGGGACCGCGCAGCCGCCTCCGCGTCATCGCGGGACGGGAACGAGTGCGGAACCAGCCCCGCCGTCAGCCGATCGAACTCGACTTCGGGTGCGACGGGGCCGGTCCGCTCCAGCAGAGCAGACAACCGCGATCCTGACGTCTGAGCCCCCGCGCCAACGGGGGAGGGGTGAACAGGACGGTGAGCGGGTCTACCCGGCTGGGGCCCGTGGTCGGTTCACGCGGCACCGCCAGCAGCGGCCGCGTCGACCAGACGCTTGCGTGACCCCGACGGCGTGACGATCTCCACGACCCCCGGCGGGAGCCGGTCCGGGTCGCTCGGGCACGTGCACGCCGGAGCAGACCGCCGGCCACCGCACGAGAAGCACATCCCGCCCTCAGCGGCAGCCCCGAGCTGCGTCACCGCAGCGGCCGTGTCGTACGCGCGCTCCGCGATGTGACCGGGACGCCAGAACGACTGCCGGGCGACCGGGACCAGGCGCTCGCGCTTGCCGACCGTGAACCGGTCGAACTCCGAGGCGTCGAACATCGTCCAGCGGAAGAGCCGAGCCTGCGCCCACACCCCACGCCGCTCGACCGCGAACCGGCCCCGGCACAGCACCACGCCGCGCGTCACCGACCTGATGCGCAGATCCGCGTTGCCGTAGTCCGGCGTGGTCCACAGCAGCCGCGCGTCCCGGCGCCTGAGCTGCTGCACCAGGTTCTCGACCTGCACCGGCAGGCTCATGCTCGACCGCGACGACGCGACGCCGGTCACCTCATCCATGAGCACGTCCGTGTGCTCGACACCGAGGAGCTGCACGAACGAGCGCAGCCGGTCGTAGTACGGCGACGGGTTCCGCAGCGAGAACGGCGGCGCCGTGACGTCGCGCAGCTCCACGGTCGACAGCACCCGCCTCATCCCCGTGGTCGTGCCGCCCTCTGCGAGGACCGTGACGCGGCGGCCGTCGTCGGTGTTCCCCCACTCCGTGTCGCAGTCACACACGGCGGTGGGCTCCGTCGAGAGCATCACCCGCGACGTGCAGGAGGCGGAGTGCGTGTGCAGGTGGTCCGGGTTCTCGCACGTCCAGCGCGACCCGCGCAGCGTCGGCAGCACCGCGTACACCGCGGCGAGCGTCTTGCCGCCGCCATTGCCGCCCACGAACGCGCAGATCGGGGTGTTCGCGATCACGCCGGCGGCCGTCAGGCTCTTGGTCCGGTCGACGCCGGCACGCCAGAACCGCCACCGATCCCGCAGCCCCTCCGGGCGCACGCACGGGAACTCCGGGCCGGGCCGGCTCACAGCAGCTCGCCCGTCTCCGGGTCGCGCAGACGCGACGGCAGCGGCGCGGAACTCTCCACCACCACGGCCTGCCCGCCCCGGCGGACCGAGCGACGCCGACGCGCGAAGCCGACGACGAGCCCGAGAGCCAGGCAGGCGAGGAACAGGAACACCACGGCGACCTCCTACGGCCAGATCAGGTTCCACACGGTCAGAAGCAGCCGGACGATCACGAACACGACCACGGCCGACAGCAGCCCGAGCATCGCGACGGTCGGGCCCATGATCGGGACCAGCGAGTCGGCCTGACGCACGGCCTTCCACGCCACCTCGACCGGGCCGATGTTGAGCGCCTGACCCTCCGGCAGGAGGTCCACGACCCACTGCACGGCGGCGAGGATCGGAGCGAGTAGCGCGTCTGTGATCACCGGTACCCCCTGTGCTGCTCGGTCTGGGGCGCGCGGTCGCGCGACGCTGCGCGCCGTGCGGCCGCGTGCCGCTGAACGGGGGCGCTCATGCGGTCCCCGTGGATCCAGGCGCGTACGTCTTCCACGCCCACCAGGCCAGGGGAGCGATGACCGTGAACCACACGACGACCGTGAACAGGGGCCGGTAGTCGCGCAGCAGCCGCGAGACGGGGTCAGACCAGGTGCAGGAGTCCAGCAGCGGCTGGTCGTGACCGATCACGAACGCGATCGGCAGGGACAGCACCAGGCACTCACTACCGGACGACGGCGGCGCGAGCGCCTGCGAGATCGATCCGAGCTCGGGAACCGGTGTCTTGGTCTGGAGCGCCTGCCCGATCTGCTCGACCTTGACCTGACTCTGGGTCGGGACGAAGGCGTTCTCGAGCGCGCACAGGGTGCTCTTGTAGTACCACCACGGGTTGAACGCGCTCGCCCACGAGAACGGTGGCGGGCAGTCATCTGAGCCCGGGTCGCCACCCGGGTCCGTGCCGGCATCCGGGCCGACGTTGCCTTCCGGGTCGGCGTAGTTGGCGCCGCCGGGCTGGAATGTCGGGGCGTAGACCAGGCAGTCATCTAGGGCGACGACGGAGCCGCCGTACGTGCACTCGTACTGGTCGTCCCGGGCGGGGTCGGTCGCCCACGACGCACACAGCGAGGGGTTGGAGAAGCAGGAGAGCCGGGCGCCGGTCACCTGGTCGATGCGCGACAAGAGCAGTTGACACCCACCGCCCGCGCACGAGGACTCGGCCCACTCGACGTAGCCCTCGGGTGCGTCCCAGGAGAACACCAGCGAGTCATCCATGCCCTGGGTGACCTGGTACACCTCAAGCGCGACCGGAGCGGCTCCGCCCTCGCACTGAGCAGCCGGGAAGCCAGGCCACTCCGGAGAGGACTCCGTGAACGGCGACGACAACGCCGACCCGGACGCACCGGACGAGCAGCGCCAGACCGTGCGCCACCACCGCTGAGGGTCCGGCGACGGGGACTCCGGCCGAAGGGTGTGCTCCGGGGCGTACCAGACCTGCCGGGTACCGCTCGTCGAGATGCGAAGCGCGGTGAGGGAGCGGACCTCAGTCGTCCAGGTGTACGAGCTCGGCGCCGAGAAGTAGGGACTAGAGACCGAGGACCAGGCCCCGAGGCCGGCCGCCGCGTCGCACGTAGTCGTCGTGCAGAAGTCAATCCCGGTCACGCTGTTCGACCCGCGATACAGGGACACCGTGACAGACCGATTGCCTGCAACCCCCGAGATGGCGACCGTGCCGCGCACGCTGCCCGCAGCGCCGCCGTACCAGATCTCACCGAGCGGCGAGTAGTTCACCGCAGACGCACTGCTGATGTCGACCCAGCCGTGGGGGTCGGTCGCCACGTCGGAGTTCCTGTCGTACTCAGGAGACGCGATGACGCCGCAGTTGGAGCCGACCGTGAGCTGCGCGAGGTCGCACCAGAGGTCCCCGGAACCGGTGGGGAGTCCGAACACGCTCGCGATGTGCGACGTGGACTCATACCCGACGGTGAACCCGAGCAGCGCGACGCCAACACCAGAGGCAGCGCCGCGGACGCCGACCTTGGACGCCGCGCCGCCGGTGGTCGCGCGGTTACCGACGATCTTGTCCGGGTTGGAGGTGAGAGTCCGGTCCCACTGGTCCGGCGTGAGCGTGTTGGCCTCGGTGCCGACCGCCGAGGGATTCCAGGTGATCGGGGGCGGCGCCTGATACGCCATCGCGGCCGGGGCGTGCGGGTCGAGCACGACGAGGCCCAGGCCGACGAGAACAGCGGCGACAACAGTCGACATGCGTCGCAGGTGCACCAGCACGGTCAGGGCCCTTCCGGGGAGAGTGGCGGGGTACTGCCCGGCGCGCCCTGTTCGGGAGGGCACGCCGGGCAGCCGGGGGACAGGTGGCTCAGGAGCCGACCTGCTGCGACGCCTTCTTGGCGGCACGGTTGGCGATGAACACCGACCGCAGCACCCAGGCGAGGCCGAGGATCGCCGCGCAGCCCGCGACGATCAGCGGCACCGACACGGACAGCTCCGTCTGCGACGCGTCGAAGACGGCGGAGACACCCGAGCCCGGGGCGGGCGGCTCGACGGCCAGGAGGATGGGGAGCATGGTTCTTCCTTCCAGTTGAAACGAACGGGGGAGCGGTTGCTCACCCGTGGGCGCCGCTCCACTCGCGCACCTTGTACACGAGCGCCACGGCTGTACCGACCGCCACCGCGACGGCAGTTCCGATGACCATCTGCGCGAGCAGGTCCGCGCCGGTCAGATCCACCGCGACGCCTTGCTAGCAGCGTCAGCGGCCCACACGACGGCCAGCGGGGCGACCAGGAAGGCGCCCACCGCCGACACGAACTCCACGATCACGAGCCCGTCACCTCGTCAGCAGCCGCACCGCTGCGACCGCGCTCAGGAGCACCAGGACGACCCCGATCACCGCGAACCCCAGCGCGAGCTGCATCGCGTCCGCGGACAGCGACACCACGCACGGGACGTCCGGCGTACCGCAGCCCGTAGTAGCCGGCGTAGTAGCAGCCGGCTCCGAGGCAGGCGGAGAGGACGAGGGCACCGGCTCGGGGAGCGACGACTGCGAGGACGACGATGCCGAGGGCTCCGGCGACGGCTCCACGAGCGACAGGGGCACGGAGGCCGGCCCCCACGCTCCGGAGAGCCCCAGCGAGGCCGGCCACGTCACAGCACCCCCCGCAGGAACTCGCCGGGAGAGGCCGGACGGTCACGATCCGCCCACGCCATGAGACCGACAGCGGCCGTGACCGCGACGACCTCCGCCAGGGAGACCAGCAGGAAACGGATCACCGTTCCACCTGCCGATCCGCCAGAGCGACGCTGACGGCCCAGGCGTGCGGCTCAGCGATCAGCACACCGAGCCACGTCACGGCGTCACACAGCAGCGCCCGCTCCGGGCCGTCGACACCGGCCTCGCAGAACTCCACGAGCTGATCGAGCACGATCCGCCGCGCCATCCGGGCACACAGCCGGACCGACTCCGGCGACATCGAGTCAGCGCCGTGCAGCTCGCGGATCGTCAGGAACGTCCGCACGGCATGATCGGCGTACGCAGCGCCGGTGCCGTGAACCTCCACGAGCGAGCCTGGCTCGCGAACCTGCTGGTCAGCGTTCTGACTTGACGCCGATAATGGACGTTATGTCAGATATCAGTCTGCGTCCTGCATCTGATGCAGCCCGCGTGGTGTCGCCATCCCTCCCCCATGGGCCGAGCAACCCCGCCTTCCGCCTGAAGGGTCGCATTCGCTCGAACAGGCGTACGATCTAGCTAGCCCCGAGATGAACGGCCGTCAGCTGACGGCCTGCGTCCCGGCACTGCGGAAGAGGGCGTCATGCCCGTCCAGCGAAGCTCCACCCACCAGCCCCACGATCTCCCGACGACGCCCGTCCGCGACGCGGTGCGTCCGGTCCCCGCGGTCGGTCGGCCTCCCGGCCGCACGCGGACCGGGTCGGCCTGGGTCGGCGTGTGCGTCGGGGCGCTCGTACTCGTGGCCCTGGTGGTCTTCATGCTCCAGAACACCTCCCCGGTCGAGGTGTCCTTCCTCGCGATGACCGGGACCGCGCCGCTGGCCCTGGTGATGCTGGTCGCCGGGCTCGGCGTCGGCGTCGTCGCCCTCGTGATCGGGAGCCTGCGCATCGGTCAGCTCCGACGCCGCATCCGCGCCGCTCGGAGCACCGGCACGACGCCGCACCGTCCGACGCTCTGAGGCACCCCGGTCGGCTGCACCTGCGGCCGCCGCACTCCCACAGGCAGGCCCACCCTCATGACCACTCTCGACGGCGTGCCCACGCGCACCCCTCCGGCCACCCTCTCCACCGACCTGCACATCGTCTCGGTGCTCGAGTCCGGGCTGCCCAGCCGCCTCGCCACCCCCGAGCAGCCCACCGCGTACGTGGTGCCGCTGGTCTTCTCCCGACAGGTCTCGCCCTCCGAGCGCGCCAGGATTGAGGCGCCGGAGACTGCTCGCGCCATCGCGGAGGCGACGGGCCGCACCGGGACCGGGCTGCGTCTCACGGTCTCCGACCTGCGGCTGCTCGTGGAGCCCACGACCCTCGAGGAGCTGCGTGACGGGCTGGCGGCGGCGCTGGCCGCCATGCTGCGCGACCTCGCGGGCGAGCTGCGCCGGGCGAGCGCCGAGCGCGAGGTCGCCGCCGAGGCGCAGACGACCCGGGAGCGGCAGCGCGCCGACGCCGTGCACGCGACGATCGCCTCGATCAGGTTCGAGTAGCCCGCCATGGGCACCCCCACGCCGGCCTGGACACCCTCCCCGGCGACCCGACCGGCACGGGAGCGTCAGGTCAGCGAGTTCACCGACCTGAGCCGCCTGGTGCAGGAGTCCGGCCTGATGCGCCGCCGCTACGGGTACTACTGGACCCGGTTCGTCGTGCTCACCGCCCTGCTGGTGACCACGGTGACCATGTTCGTCCTCGTCGGCCCGTCCTGGTGGCAGCTGGTCACCGCAGCCGTGCTGGCCGCCGTGCTCGGTCAGGTGATGTTCCTGGGTCACGACGCCGCCCACCGGCAGATCTTCGAGTCCGGCCGATGGAACGACTGGTCCAGCCTGATCCTCGCCGACCTCTACGCGGGGATGAGCTACGGGTGGTGGCAGCACAAGCACTCTCGGCACCACGCGAAGCCCAACCAGGTCGGCGCGGACCCGGACATCGCCACCGACGTCATCCTCTTCCACACCGAGGACCTGCCGGCGGCCCGCTCCGGCCTGAAGGGCTGGCTCACCCGCCGTCAGGGCTGGTTGTTCTTCCCCGTGCTGCTGCTCGAAGGGCTGAACCTGCACGTCTCTGGGGTCAAGACCGTGTTCGGGCGGGGACCGGTCAAGCGCCGGCCCGTGGAGATCGCCCTCATCACGTTGCGTCTGGGCGGCTACCTCGCCCTGGTGCTGTGGCTGCTGCCGATCGGGATGGCGGCCGCGTTCCTCGGGGTCCAGCTCGCGCTGTTCGGCCTGTACATGGGGGCCGTGTTCGCCCCCAACCACAAGGGCATGCCGCTGGTCCCGCGCGACGCACGGATCGACTTCCTGCGTCGACAGGTGCTCTCGAGCCGCAACATCCGCGGCAGCCACGTGACCGACACGTTGATGGGCGGCCTGAACTA
The DNA here is from genome assembly GCF_039548315.1 of Cellulomonas olei. Classification (NCBI taxonomy): domain Bacteria; kingdom Bacillati; phylum Actinomycetota; class Actinomycetes; order Micrococcales; family Cellulomonadaceae; genus Cellulomonas; species Cellulomonas olei. Next base: position 107,510 of record NZ_JBCLVN010000011.1, on the reverse strand, counting down.
CCAGATCGAGCACCACCTGTTCCCGAGCATGCCGCGCCCGAACCTGCGGCGGCTTCAGCCGACCGTGCGCGCGTTCTGCGCCGAGCGCGGCATCGCCTACACCGAGACCAGCCTGCACGCGTCGTACGGCATCGTCATCCGCCATCTGAACGCCGTCGGGCTCGCCGCGGCCGACCCGTTCCAGTGCCCGCTCGCCGCGCAGTACCGCACGGCCGGTTGACGAGGAGCCACCACCATGACCACGTCGAACCCCCTGCCGCACCCCCGCCGGCCTGATGATCCCGCCGACCCCGAACCCGCGCCCCGGACGACGCCGCAGGTGGAGCCCGACGACATCGACCCCTCGCGCCAGGCCGAGAACCGTGAGGCCGACGACGGGCCCCCGGACCCGCCGAAGGGCCCCGGGCCCGACCCCGACGACATCGACCCGTCCTCGCCCACCGGGTGAGGCGGAACGGCCACGGGTGAGGAGCGCGCCCTGAGGACAGGCAGGTGTTGGACGCCCGTCCAGCTCTCACCCGCCAGAGGCGATCCGTTCGAGGGCGCGCTCGTAGTCGTCGACCATCCGCGCCGAGGAGAACCGCGTGACCGCGTCGGCACGGCACGCCGTCCGGTCGACGGCACCCGTGCGCGCGACCGCGTCGACCGCACCGGGGACGTCGGTGACCAGGTAGCCAGAGGTGTCGGGACGCACGAGCTCGGGCATGGATCCGCGACGGTAGGCGACGACGGGGGTTCCTGCCATCATCGACTCGACCACGGAGAGCCCGAACGGTTCGTCGAAGTCGATCAGGTGCAGCAGGGCGCGTGCACTGCCGAGCAGCCGGTCGCGCTCGCGCGGCCCGACCGCGCCGACGTACCGGACCCGGTCGCCGTCGAGGTGGGGTTCCACCTCTCGGCGGTGGTACGCCTCGTCGTGCACGACACCGGCGATCAGCAGGGGCAGGCCGGCGCGGCGGGCGACCTCGATGGCCGTGGCGGTGCCCTTGTCGGGGTGGATCCGCCCGAGGAACAGCAGGTACCCGCCCTCCCCCGCTCCGAGGGTGAACGCGTCGGGGTCGACGCCGTGGTGGATCGTCGCGGCGTAGGTGAGGTCGGGGTGCCGGTCCGCGTCACTGATCGCGACGTAGTGCGCGATGTCGTCGTAGGCGCGGTACACCGGGACGATCCGGGCGGAGGAGAAGCCGTGGATCGTCGTGACGACGGGCGTGGTGGTGAGCCTGCTGAACACCAGCGGCAGGAAGTCGAACTGGTTGCTGATCACGTCGAAGCGGTCGGCCCGTTCGAACACCGCCGAGATGTGCAGGGCCTCGGCGACCTTGGCGTCGAGGCTCGGGTCCTCGTCGTACCCGGCGGGGGTCTCGGCGTGCAGACGGGCGGTGGTGGTCGAGTCCGCCGAGGCGAAGAGGGTGACGTCGTGCCCGCGTGCCACCAGCCCCTCGGTGATCGTGGACGCGACCTGCTCCCACGGGCCGTAGCCGCGGGGCGGCAGACGATGTGCGATCGAGGCGAGCACTGCGACTCTCACGTCGCCCTCCCGGGTTCGACCCGAGGGTGGGCCCGGGTCGGCTGCTACTCTCGGATCAGATGTCGTCGGGCTCGTGCCCAGACGACGGCGCCCTCAGCGGCGCGTTCAGGGACGCGGCCTTCTTCTCCTTCCGTGCACGGCAGCACCCGCTGCGCGAACGTACCAGGGAAGAAGCTCCGATGAGCGTGCGCCTTGCTGTCCTGTCGACCTACCCGCCCACCCCGTGCGGCATCGCCACGTTCAGCGCGGCGCTGGCATCACACCTCGTCGAGGCAGGCGCCGAGGTCGCGGTCGTACGCCTGGTCGACGAGCCGGAGCTCGCTGCCGCCCCGGTCGTGGCGCAGTGGGTCACCGGGCAGCCGCGCGGCGCCCGCGCCGCCGCCGCGGTGCTGGACCGGTACGACGTCGTGCTCCTGCAGCACGAGTACGGCATCTACGGCGGCCTGGACGGGCAGGACGTGCTGGACCTGCTCGCCCAGGTCCACGTCCCGGTGGTGACCGTGCTGCACACCGTGCTGACCACGCCCACGCCGAACCAGCATCGGGTGCTGGCCGGGCTGGTGGCGTGCTCGGCGGCGCTCGTCACGATGACGGCGACCGCTCGGGACCGGCTGATCGCGGGGTGGGACGTCGACCCGCGGCGGGTCACCGTCGTGCCGCACGGTGCGGAAGACAACCGATCTGCGGTCCCCCTGGCGGACGGGAGGCGGACAGGCGAGCCGCACACCGTGCTGACGTGGGGGCTGCTGTCGGACGGGAAGGGCATCGAGTGGGCGCTGCGGGCCCTGGCCCGGATGCGCGGACGAGTGCCCCTGCCGACCTATCTGGTCGTCGGTCAGACCCACCCTCGGGTGCTGGAGCGTGAGGGCGAGGCGTACCGCAACGCTCTGGTGGCCCTGACCCATGAGCTCGGGTTGAGCGAGGTCGTGCGGTTCGACGCCCGGTACCTCTCCGGCCCCGAGCTGCGTGCCGTGGTCCGGTCGGCCGACGTCGTCCTGCTGCCCTACGACTCGGTGGAGCAGGTCACGTCCGGTGTGCTGACCGAGGCCGTGGCCGCCGGCAGGCCGGTGATCGCGACGGAGTTCCCGCACGCCGTCGAGCTGTTGTCCGACGGTGCCGGGCTGCTCGTCCCGCGACGTGACCCGGAGGCGATCGCCGCGGCCCTGGAACAGGTCCTGACCGTCTTCGGTGTCGCGGACGCGATGGCGCACACGGCGGACCGGCTGGCCGACTCGCTGCTGTGGCCGGCGGTCGCCGAGCAGTACCTCGCGCTGACGGCAGCGGTCCGGGAGCCGGACCTGCCCTCGGCCGCGCTGGTGCCGGCGCTGCCGGCGGCCGTCTGATGTCCGCGCAGGTCGAGCCCACCACCGCTGCGGAGCCGGTCGCAGGCCGGGCGGTACGGCTCACGCACCTCCTGCACCTGAGCACTCCGAGCGGCCTGCACGAGCACGCCCTGGGCCGTGAGCCGCGCCCCGAGCACGGCATGTGCGTGGACGACGTCGCCCGTGCGCTCGTCCTGACGGCCCGGGTCCCGCACCCCGATGCAGCGGTGACGGACGCCACGGACGTCTACCTGCACTTCATCCGGCAGGCGCAGCGCGGTGCCGGGCTGCTGCACAACCGCCGCACCGTGGAGGGCGCGTGGCAGGACGAGCCCTCGGCCGGCGACCACTGGGGCAGGGCGCTGTGGGCGCTGGGCACCGCCGCGGCGCACCTGCCGCCGGGCCCCCGTGCGGATGAGGCACTGCGCGGAGCCTCTGAGGCGCTGCTCGGGCGCTCGAGCCATCCGCGCGCGACCGCCTACGCCACGCTCGGCGCCGTCGAGGTGCTGCGTGCGGCCCCGCAGCACGAGGGCGCGCAGCGCCTGCTGGACGACGCTCGCACGACGCTCCCCCGCCCGCGCACCGACCCGCGCTGGCCGTGGCCCGAGGCGCGGCTGACCTACGCGAACGCGGTGCTGCCCGAGGCGATGATCGCCGTCGCCGAGGTCGTGGCCGACGACGGTCTGCTCGATGCCGGCGTGCGGTTGCTCTCCTGGCTCGTGACCGAGCAGACCGTGGACGAGCACCTGTCCGTCGTGCCTGCCGGGGGCCGTGGCCCGCACGATGCTCGTCCCGGGTTCGACCAGCAGCCGATCGAGGTCGCTGCGCTCGCCGAGGCGGCGGCGACGGCGCGTCGCGTGACCAGCGACGAGGCCTGGTCACGGGTGATCGAGCGGTGCGTCGCCTGGTTCGAGGGCGCCAACGACACCCGGGTCCCGGTCCGCGACCCGGAGACGGGCGGCGGGTTCGACGGGCTCGAGCGCACCGGGGTGAACCAGAACCAGGGTGCCGAGTCCACCCTGGCGTGGCTCGCGTGCGCGCAGCTCGCCGGGCCTCCCGCCGTCCGGGTGCGGACCGCGACGTCGTGAGCGCCGCGGACCCGCCCGAGCCGGTGAGCGCGAGCGACCGCGGGACCGCGGGACCCGACCCGTCGTGGGTGCGCCGCACCGGACACCTGCTGCGCCCCGATCCCGACCGGGTCCTGGCCCGTCCGTTCCTGCCCGGCCAGGAGCTGGACTCCTCCGGGGAGTCCCGGTCCGCGGCCGTCCTGCAGCGGGTGCTCGAGCTGGACGACCACGAGGTCGATCGTGAGCTGCAGGTCCTCGTCGCAAGGTTCGCGCATCGGCACCACGACCTGCCGGCGATCTGGGACGAGCACTTCACCCTGGTGCGCGACCGGCTGCCCGATGCCGGGCCGCTCCCGGAGCATCGGCGCCGGCTCGTGGGTGCCTGCTTCACCCAGGAGTACGCGATCGAGGCGGCAGCGCTGTTCAACCCATCGATGGTCCCGCACCCCGACCAGGACGGGTTGCCGGCCGGGTCGACCCGGTTCGTGATGACCCTGCGGGGCACGGGCGAGGGACACGTCTCCAGCATGGAGCTGCGCACCGGCACCGTGGACCTCGCCGGCGTGGTGCGGCTCTCGCCGCCGCCCGTCCATGCCCGGCCGCCGTCGAAGGTCGAGCAGATCGCCCGACGCTCCTGGCGGCTGGAGTTCCCGCCGGGGTCACCGTTCGACGAACGGGTGCTGCCGCCGCAAGGCCCCGCGGAGAGACACGGCATCGAAGACGTGCGCATGGTCCGGTTCCGTGACGACGACGGCACCGCGACCTACCTCGGCACCTACACGGCCTTCGACGGGCGTGCCATCACCGGGCAGCTGCTGCGCACACCTGACTTCACGCACATCACCAGCGGACCGCTCAGCGGACCGGGTGCGCAGAACAAGGGCCTCGCGCTGTTTCCCCGGAAGATCGCCGGTCGGTATGTCGCGGTCTCCCGTCCGGATCGGGAGAACAACGCGATCACCACCTCCGACGACCTGCTCCGCTGGGACCACCCTGCCGTCGTGCAACGACCGGAGCATGCCTGGGAGCTCGTCCAGCTCGGCAACTGCGGCCCCCCGATCGAGACCGAGGCGGGCTGGCTCGTCCTGACCCACGGCGTCGGCCCGATGCGGACCTACGGCATCGGCGCGCTGCTCCTGGACCTCGACGACCCGATGCGGGTCGTCGGGCGGCTGTCCCGGCCGCTGCTCACAGCCCAGGGCGACGAGCGCTCCGGCTACGTCCCGAACGTCGTCTACTCCTGCGGGGCCATGCAGCACGGGCACTGCCTGGTGCTGCCCTACGGCTGCAGCGACTCGACCACCCGGCTCGCCCTGGTCGACCTGCCCGCCCTCCTCGAGAAGCTCGCCGGTCCGTGACCGAACGCGCGTACGCGGACAGTAGCGAGCCCGATCGATTCTGGGTCGTGGCATCGAAGAGATGGTCATGAACCACGCTCGAGAGCGTGTCGGCGCCGGCGCCACCAGGCGCTCGTTCAGTCCGAGTCCAGCCGACGCAACCCATCGCAGGCGTCCGCGGCCGACCGTCAGCAGACCGGCGCGACATGCCGCCACTTCAGCGCGAGTACGACCAACCTTGATACGCAGAGGTGCCAGTAGTGGACTGCGTATCGCCCTGACCGTGCCCTGCTGACGTCAGGCGGTGCCTCGGCGGTCGTCGGCGACAGCGGCGAACAGCAGGCTGTCTTCGCGGTTCCCGCGGATGAGCATGTGGGAACGCATGACGCCTTCCTGCCGCATGCCGAGCTCGTCCCAGGCGAAGGCGAGGACCGCCGACGCGGCCTCCGTGGCGTAGCCCCTCCCCCAGTGCTCCCGCGCCAGGACGTAGCCGATTTCGCCACGACGGTGCTGGGCGCTCGTCACGGAGACCATGCACGCCCCTACCAGGGCCCCGCCGACCGTGATGGCCCAGGTGATCGCGGCACGCTCCGGCTGAGACGCGGCCGCGACCCTCTGGTCGACGAACTCGTGAGTCTGCTCCAGCGTGTTCGGCCCCCACTCCGTGTACCGGCACACCTCGGGGTCGGCCGCGTAGGCGTGCACCGCCTCGACGTCGCCAGCGGTGAAGTCCCGGAGCAGGAGCCTGTCTGTCGCCAGTGTTCGCACTCGATCACCCTCGAGACGCCCGGTGGTTCGTCGCCGCCCCATTCGAGACCAGGACGACGATCCCGATACGCAGACGACGCCGCGAGGCTGTGGTCCGGGCTCAGTGCTCGGAGAGCGGTTCCCACCGTCCGTCGGGCGTGGAGGTCCCCGTGCGAACCGGGTCGAGGACCTCCTGGGCTCTGACAGCGACGGCTTCCGCGCGTCGCGCGAGCTCGTGAGGTGCTGGCCGCCCGGCCCGACCTGGCAGTGAGCGAGCCTGGTTCGGGATGTCACCGATGACGTGGGCGGACGTCCTCTCCTGACCTTCCGGGACGAAGAACACCTTTGCTACCCGTCCGGCCGGCCGATGCTACGGGGACCACAACCCGGTGGTGACGAGAAGCGGAGGCACCGATGCCGACCGACCCCAGCGTCGCAGTCGTCGACCAGGACGAGGCCCGGCGCCTCGATGCCCTTGCCCAGTACGCGGTCGTGGAGACGTTCGACGAGCCCGAGTACGACGAGCTGGTCGAGCTGCTCGCCGACCTCCTCCACGTGCCCGCCGCGACGATCGCCGTCCTCGACGCCTCGCAGGAGTGGTTCAAGGCCCGGGTGGGGACGGACGTGCGGCAGATCCCCCGGGAGGAGTCGTTCGCGCGGCACATCCTGGCCGCCCCTGACGCGGTGCTGGCGGTGCCGGACATGGCCGCCGACCCACGCTTCGCGACCAGCCCGTTCGTCGCGGGGTACCCGGGCTTCCGTGCGTACCTGGGGGCGCCCGTCGTCTCGCTGGACGGGACGTTCCTCGGTGCGATCGAGGCGCTCGACCTGGTTCCCAGGGTCTGGACGGATCGCGAGATCAAGCACGCCCACACCCTCGCGCAGGTGCTGGAGACGCACCTGGAGTTCCGCCGGTTCACTCGCGACGCGGCCCGCGGCTGACCCACCAGCACAGGCAGCTGCGGCACGCCTGTCGCGAGCCGCGGGCCGGGCGGCTCTGCTGACCCGGAGGCCTCCCCGGAGGTGAGTCGTCGGCGTGGTGGTCATCCGATGACGGGGGCGCTCTCCGGGTAGCGGAAGAGCCGGCGTCGTTCCCGCAGTGCGAGCGCGGTCCCGAGGGTGATCGGCCCCAGGCGTCCGAGGAACATCAGGGCGACGAGCAGGAGCTGGTGCCAGACCTGCAGGTCGGCGGTGATACCGGTCGAGAGGCCGACCGTGGCGAACGCGGAGACCACCTCGAACAGCACCTGGTCGCCGCTGAACCCCGAGGTCGAGGTGATGACGATGGCCGGGGCGACCACTGCCGCCACGCCGAGCAGGGCCACCGCCAGCGCCTGCCGCTGCGTGGTGGTCGAGATGCGGCGGTCGAACACGGTGACGTCGGGGTCGCCGCGCAGCTCGGACCAGATCGCGAACAGCAGCACCGCGAACGTGGTGAGCTTGATCCCGCCGGCCGTGCCGGCGCTGCCGCCGCCGATGAACATCAGGACGTCCGTGCCCAGCCACGTCCCCGGGTTCATCCCGGCGACGTCGACGGTGTTGAACCCGGCGGTGCGGGGCATCACGGCGTGCACGAACGCGTTCAGGAGCTTGCCGCCGGTGTCCATCGACCCGAGCGTGGCGGGGTTGGACCACTCGCCGAGCACCATGAGCAGGAACCCCGCGGGCAGGAGCACCGCGGTCAGCAGCAGCGTCAGGCGGGTGTGCAGGGACCACCGCCGGGGACGCCACCTGCTGCGGCGCAGCTCGAGGAGCACCGGGAAGCCGATGCCGCCCACGAGCACCGCCAGGGTGAGGGGCACGCACACCCACGGGTCGGAGGCGAACCGCACGAGGTTGTCCGGGTAGAGCGCGAACCCGGCGTTGTTGAACGCCGACACCGAGTGGAACGCACCGTGCCACAGCGCGCGACCGAACGGCTCGTCGTAGACCGTCATGAACCGTGCGGTCAGGACCGTGGCGGTGGTGATCTCGACGACCGCGGTGATGGCCCCGACGCCGACGAGGACCTGGCGGACGTCGCCCAGGCCGACGCTGCGGGTCGAGGCGGCCGCCGTCAGCCGGGTCCGCAGCCCGAGGCGCCGCGACAGCAGCACGCCGAGCAGCGACGCCAGGGTCATGATGCCGAAGCCGCCGACCTGGATCAGCGCCAGCACGACTCCCTGGCCGAACCCGGACCATGCCGTCGAGGTGTCGACCACGACCAACCCGGTCACGCACACCGCCGACGTGGCCGTGAACAGTGCCGCCATGAACGACGGCGTCTGCCCCGGCGCCGCCGAGACCGGTAGGGACAGCAGCACCGTGCCGACCACCACCGCCGCCGCGAACCCCAGGACCACCAGCTGCCCCGGGCCGCGGTGCGCACTCAACCGCGCCCGCAGACGCACGGACACGACAGGCACAGCATCTCCCCCGGGGTCGGCACGTCCATGCTGCGAGCTGCAGCGCACACGCATCGCACCGTGCCGAGGATCAGGAGCTGCGCCGGACGCGCCGATCCTCACGGATCCCTAACAGTCACTCACGGGTCGCGGGATGATCCGGCCCGCCCCGGCGTCCGACCGGCACGGCGTCGCTCCCGTGAACCCGCACCGACCCGTGAGCGGGCCGTGAGGCCCGGTCTCCCCCACCGCCGCCCGGCGTGTGCTGCCGCGTCCGTCGGACGGCGGCGGCGCCGAGCGAGGTGCTCGGTTGGCCGAGGTAGGAGGCGAGCAGCACCATGAGCGACTCGAGCCCGTCCTCCGAGACGCCGTTGCGGCGCGCGAGCCCCAGGTAGACGTCGAGCCGGTCGTCCGTGACGTGCTGACCCACGAGCGCGGCGATGACGGCGATGCTCCTGTCGCGGTCCGTGAGCTCGTCGGTGCGCCATGCCGGCCCGCCGGCCGCGGCGTACGCCTCGGTGGTGAACAGCGTCCCCGACCGGTCGCTCATCCGCGCCTCGATCTCCGTCTCGGGCAGGCCGAGGTTGCGCGCATACACGGCGCGCCCCCGCGCGACCCGGCTGTCGGGCGGTTCGGCCGTCACAGCGACGTGCCGGGGTCGTCGGTGGTGCCGATCAGCTCGAACAGCATCGCGCGCATCGCGGCGACCTGGTCGGCGTCGAAGGGGGCGAGTGCGGCCGCCTCGGCGCGCTCGGCGTCGGCTGCGATCGCCGCGCGCACCTCGTCGCCGGCGCCGGTGAGCGCGATGACGCGGGCACGGCGGTCGCGCGGGTCGACGCGCCGTTCGACCAGGCCGGCGCGGGTCAGCCGGTCCAGCTCGCTCGTCAGCGTCGTCTTGTCGATGCCGAGGGCTCGCCCGAGCTCGATCTGGGTCAGTCCGGGCGACTTGTCGACCGCGCTGAGCACGATGTGGTCGCGCAGGGAGCAGCCGTGCGCCGCTGCTGCGGCTCCGGTGACGGCGCGCATGCGCTGCGCCGCGCGGTGCAGCAGCCACGTCATCTCCGAGTCGGGCCCCGGACCGTACGCCGACGGGTGGCCCGCGGCGCGGTCGGGCGTGGCGCTCACGGCTCGAGCCCCGGCTGGTCGTCGGCGCCGGCCGCCAGCACGGGGATCGGCGCGTACGCCGAGACGTCGTGCGACGGGACGATGTGCACCACGTCGCGCAGAGCGATGCTGCGGTCGAGCCCGGCGCGCACGACGGCGGCGTCCGTGTCGGCGACGCGCCGCAGGAGCCACGGACGCTCCGCCCCGCGTGTGATCCCGTCGAGCTGCCAGGTCAGGTCCCCGATGAACCCGTAGCGCGCGCCCGAGGGCAGGGTCACGAACACCACGACCGACCCGGGCGTGTGTCCCCCGGCCCGGGCGACGACCACCGAGCCGTCGCCGTGGACGTCGTGGCTCGCGGCGAAGCCGAGGTAGGGCGGCCCGTCGATCTCGTACTCGCGGATCTCGTGGTCGCGGGAGACGGAGCGGAACACCGCCCCGTGCGAGTCGGTGGCGCCGTAGGCCCGCTCCTCGCTGGTGAGCCAGACCGGGACGTCGAGGGAGTCGAGGCCGCTGACGTGGTCCCAGTGCACGTGCGTCACCAGCACGCCGAGCAGACGCGAGTAGTCGTACCCGGCCGCGTCGAGCTGTTCCCGGACCGTCCGGGTCCGGCGGTACGGCGCACGCTCCATGCGGGCGAGCATGCGCACGTGGTCGTCGAGGCCCGCACCGAAGCCCGCGTCGATCAGCAGGTCGCCGTCCGGGTGCTGGACGAGCACCGCCGTGGCCGCGAGCTCCCGGCGGTCGCGGAAGCGTCCCCCGGTCACCGCCAGGGCGGCACGGGTCGTGTACGTCCCGGTCGGCAGCTGGTGCAGGCGCATGGTCGCGGGAGGTGTGGCGTCGGGCAGCGGCAGGGCCCAGGTGGCGACGGTCCGGGAACGAGGCATGGCGCGAACGTACGACATCAGATCATCCGAAGCAAGAGCATATCGGTGCGCCGTCGGCGTGGGGTTGACCGACGACGTGCTCACCGACCGCCGGGCAGCAGCGAGCGGTCGTCCAGGTCGATCCGGACGAGCGGGCTCCCGCTCACCCAGTCCTCGACCGTGCCGACGATCCCCTGGACTCCCCCGCGGTTGTCGGGGTGCCGGAGCTCCTCGACGATCTCGCGCAGCACCCGCTCACGCTCGACGGGGTCCGTGATGACGACCGCGGTGGCGGGCAGGTCGGCGCGGACGCCGTGCTTGAGGTGCACGACGATCCGCGGGTGGGCCCGGACGTTGGCGTACCAGTGGCGGCGTGCCGGCGTCGTGGTCAGGTACAGGTCGTCGCCCGCGCGGTAGAACCAGATCTCGATCCTGCGGGGGCGCCCGGAGCGTGCGCCGGTGGTGGTCAGGTCGATCGTGCGCGCGGCAGCACTCGACCACCGGTCGATGGACAGCGCCGCCCTGACGGCCGCACGGTCCGGTCGGCCGTCTCGAGCGGTCCCGGGATCAGGCACGGGTGTGCTCGATCGGCGCGGGCGGTGTCTGCAGGCCCGCGTTGTTGACCAGGACGGAGATCGGGCCGAACGCCGCCTCGGCGACGGCGACCGCACTCCCCCAGTCCTCGGGCTCGGTGACGTCGAGGTGCACGTGCACGGCGCGGGCGCCGAGCTCGTCCACGAGTGCCGCGCCCGCGTCGTTGCGGCGACCCGCGACGACGACCCGCGCACCCTCGGCGTGGAAACCCCGGACGTGGGACGCGCCCATCCCGCCGGTGGCTCCCGTCACCAGGACGACCTCCCCGCTGAAGCGTTCGGTCATGGTGGCTCCCTCTCGTGAGGCGAGTCAAGTGACTCGCTGCACGCCATCGTCACCCCGCGCGTGAGGCGAGTCAAGCCACTCGCCCGCCGGTAGACTCCTGTCCCGTGCCAGGGATGTCGTCGTTCCACGAGCAGGTCGCCGCCGACAAGCGGGCCGCGATCCTCGCCGCCGCCACCGCGCTCTTCGGGACCCAGGGGTTCGCCCGCACGTCCCTGGCGCAGGTCGCCGCGGCCGCGGGAGTCTCCCGGTCCACCTTGTTCAAGCGGTTCCCGACGAAGGACTCGCTGTTCGACGCGATCGTCACCGACGTGTGGACCCCGCAGGCGCGGCCCGCCGACCTCGACCCCGCCGACCCCGAGGCGGGGCTGCGTGCTCTCGGGACGCTGTACGCCGAGCTGCTGACCCGGCCGGGGATGGCCGACCTGTTCCGCCTCGTGATCAGCGAGGCGCCGACGTCCCCCGAGCTGGGCCGCCGGCAGTTCGACCTCGGGAAGATGCCCTTCTTCGAGGAGGTGCGGGCCTACCTCACCGCGGCCTCCCGGGCGCGGACGCTGGCCGTCGACGACCCGACGATGGCAGCCACCCAGATGCTGGGCATGATCTCGACCTTCGTGCTGTGGCCGCGGATGTTCCTCCCCGACTGGGACCCCGACGAGGGTGAGGTCGCCCGCGCCGTCGACGAGGCCGTGCTGACCATGTCCGCTCGCTACGGGAACCGCTAGCGCCGACCCGCAGGTCGCGGGCTGCGCGGCGTCACGACCGTCCGCGCCCGCAGCAGCCACCACAGCGCCGCCGCGACGAGGACCGCCGCCGCGGACGCCGCCAGGCCGGTCTTCGCGGCCCCGGAGAGCACGCCCTCGAGCCCCGAGCCGGCCTCGGCCGTGCCGCCGAGCACCGCCCCGATGACGCCTGTGACGACCAGTGCGGTCACGACCGCGATCCGGGCCCGGTCGAGCCGCGGCCGGCCTCCTCCGCGGTGCCACGCCGTGACGGCTCGCGCGGCCCAGACGGCCAGGACCAGCAGCCCGACGACCGTGCTCAGGTGCTGCAGGACCCGGCCGGCGGGCACGTCGCCGACCAGCGGCTCCCGGAACCACGTCACGTTCCGCACGATCACGCCGTCCCCGTGGGTGAAGGCGTCCCACACCACGTGGGTGAGCACCCCCAGCAGCAGCGAGGCGGCGACCCAGGCGGCCCGGACGGCGGTCCCGGACCGGGACGTGCCCTCCCCCGCCGGGCGGGTGTCCGGCCGGAGCACCGTGCGCGCGGGCTCCCGGACGAGCAGCCACAGCCCGAGCAGGACCGCCGCGGTCGGCACCGCCACCGTCAGCGCCCCGGGCCAGCTGTGCGTGGTCGTGGCGTTGACGACGGGCTCGTACCAGGCGTCGGCCGATCTGCGCAGCGGCAGGAAGTAGGGCACGTCGGGGCTCAGTGCGCCGGCGACGAGGGCTGCGGGGACGAGCGGACGGCGGGCCAGCGGGAGGACGGCGGCGGGATGGGCGAGCGTGAACGGCACCGGGCCATGGTGGTGGTCGGCGCGAGGTGCCGTCGTCCACCCGCAGTCGGACCCGCAGTCGGACCCGGGGCCGGCCGAGGTGGGCGGTGACGCCGCCCGGGCCAGGGCGTCGCCGGGGGTGCGGTGCTCCTGCGCCGTCGTCGGGATCCCGGTGTTGACAGGTCTGACAGGTACCCATAGATTCGGTCCAGCGGGTACCTGTAGATCTGGTACCCATCGAACATCGGGAGCTCTCATGACCCAGGACCTCAGGATGAAGCTCATGCGCCTCATGTGGTTGGCGAACCACCACCGCGCGCGGTCGTTCCGTGGGCGCGGCCCGCTGGCGGACAGGACGCGCGGGCAGGGGCGTCTGCTCGCCGCGCTGAAGCTGAAGGACAACATCCCGACCAGGGACCTCGCCGCCGTGCTCGGGATGTCCACGGCCTCGCTCAACGAGCTGATCGGCAAGATGGTCAAGGCCGGCTACGTCACGCGCGCACAGTCGCCGGACGACGGCCGCGTCATGCTGGTCACCCTCACGGACGCCGGTCGCTCCGTCGAGCAGGGTGAGTCCCCGGACGACACCGACATCTTCGAGTGCCTGACGGACGAGGAGCAGGAGACCCTGTCGGGCTACCTCGACCGGCTGATCGCGGCGCTGTCCGAGCGCATGGGCCTCGACCCGGAGCACGACGACTTCGCCCTCGCCATGGAGGAGCGCATGCGTCGCCTCGAGGAGATGGGCGGGTTCGACCGTCGCGGCGGTCCCGTCTTCGGTCCCGGGTCGCGTCCGGCGGGGTTCGGTCCCCGCGGCGGCCGCGGACCCTGGGGTGGCCACGGGGACCGGTTCCCGGGCCGCGGCGCCCGGCGCGGTGCCGACGACGACCGCTCCGACCGTCCGGACGGCGGTGACCCGCGCTCCACCGACGGCCGGTAGGCCGGCGCGCGCCGGCGTCGTCGCACGCGGGCGCTCCACCGAGGGTGGCCCCCGCCCGGGCGCCGCCCCGCCCCGTCATGCCCTCCGACCCCGAATCGCAGGTCCCCCGTGTCCGCACTCACCCAGCCCGTGCCCACCGCAGCGCCGGCGCGCACCTACCCCTCGCTCCGCGCCGCCTGGATCCCCCTGGCCGCCCTGTGCCTGGCGTTCTTCGTCGAGATGGTCGACAACACGCTCCTGTCGATCGCGCTGCCGACGATCGGCCGCGACCTCGGCGCCGGCACGACGGCGCTCCAGTGGGTCACCGGTGCCTACTCGCTGACCTTCGGCGGCCTGCTGCTGACGGCAGGCTCGATCGCCGACCGCTTCGGGCGCCGCCGGGTCCTCGACGTCGGCCTCGTCGCCTTCGGCCTGACCAGCCTGCTCGTCGTCCTCGTCGACTCGGCCGGCCAGCTCATCCTGCTGCGCGCCGCCCTCGGCATCGCGGCGGCCGCCATGGCGCCGATCACGAACTCCCTGGTGTTCCGGCTGTTCGACGACGAGACGGTCCGGATGCGGGCGGTCACCGTGATGATCGTCGTGGGGATGTCCGGGTTCGTCCTCGGCCCGCTGCTCGGAGGCACGGCCCTGGTCCACGTGCGGTGGGAGTGGCTCCTGGTCGTCAACGCCCCGATCGCGCTGATCGCCGCGATCGGGATCCGGCTCGGCGTCCCCGCGGACGACCCGGCCGGCCTGACCCGGACGAGGCTCGACCTCCCGGGCGCGCTGCTGTCCGTCGCCGCCATCGGGCTGACCATGGAGACGCTGACCGTGGGCGTGGGCGACGGCTGGCTCGCCCCGGCCACCCTGGCGTGCGCGGCCGGGGCGGTCGCGGCCGTCGTGGGCTTCGTCCGGCGCGAGCGCACCGCCCGCGCGCCGATGCTCGACCTCACGCTGTTCCGCTCCGGCACCGTGCGGGGGTCGGCGGTCGTCCAGGTGGCGTCGTCCGTCGCCATGGCGGGCGTCATGTTCGGCCTGATCCTGCACTTCCAGTACGCGCTCGGCTGGAGCCCGCTCCAGGCGGGACTGGCCAACCTGCCGATGGTCGTCGCGATGATCGGCGGGACGCCGGTGTCCGAGGGGCTGATCCGGCGCTACGGCCACCGCACGGCCTGCACGATCGGGGTCGGGTTCCTCGCGACCGGTCTCGGTGGTCTCGCGTGGGCCGTCGGCAGCGGCCTGGGCTACCTCCCCGTCGCGGTCTCGGTGCTCGGCCTCTCGCTCGGCCTGCGGACGCTCATGACCACCTGCGCCGTGGCGCTGATGGCCGCCGTGCCCGAGGACCGCACGTCCCTCGGCGCGGCGCTGAACGACACGACCCAGGAGATCGGGACCTCGTTCGGCACCGCCCTGACCGGCACCCTCATCGCCGCACTCGTCACCACCGTGCTCCCCGACGGCGACTGGCCCGCGGCGCTGGTCGACTCGTTCTTCCGCGGCGAGCGCGTCACGTACCTGGTCCTCGCCGTCGTCGTGGCCGTCATCGGCCTGCTCGGTGCACGGTCGCTGACGAGCTCGCGCAGCGCCGACGAGCACTGAGCGGGTGCCGCTCCTGATCGCACCGGACGGCGATGATCGGGTCGTGCGGCGTCCGCACGCGCCAGAGTCGTCGGCGGAAGGGAGCACCGTGATCACCTCGCTCAACCGGCTCGTGGACCTCGTCGAGGCCGACCTCGCCGAGGAGCTCGACGTCGCCCGCCTCGCGCGTGCCGTCGGGACCACCGAGTACCACCTGCGGCGCATGTTCTCTTCGCTGGCGGGCATGCCGCTGTCGGAGTACGTGCGCCGCCGGCGGATGACCGTGGCCGCGGCGGACGTCGTGGGCCGGTCCGAGGACCTGCTGGGCATCGCCGTGCGCTACGGCTACGGGTCGGCCGAGGCGTTCGGCCGGGCGTTCCAGGCCGTGCACGGCATCAGCCCGGGCCGGGCGCGACGTGACGGTGGCCCCTTCCGCAGCCAGCCTCGCCTGAGGTTCCGCCTGACCGTCGAAGGAGCATCACCCATGGACGTCCGCATCGACTCCCGCCCCGCGTTCCGCCTGGTGGGGCACGCCACCCGTGTCCCCCTCGTGCACGAGGGCGTCAACCCTGCGATCCAGCAGCACGTCGCGTCGCTGCCGCCGCAGGAGCACCAGCGCCTGAAGGACCTCGGCGACACCGAGCCGCGCGGTCTGCTCGCCGTGAGCGCCGACCTCGACCCCGACCGCCGGGAGGGCATGGAGCTGACCTACCTGCACGGCGTGGCCGTGTCGGACGAGGTGGACGTGCCCGCCGACCTCGACGTGCTCGCCGTCTCGTCCGGCTCGTGGGCGGTGTTCCGGGCGTCCGGCCCCTACCCCGCCGCGCTGCAGGAGCTCTGGGCCGCGACGGCGACCGAGTGGTTCCCGTCGAACCCGTGGCGGCTGCGTCCCGGGCCCGAGCTGGTCGCGGTGCTCGACCGCGCCGACGACTTCAGCACGGCGACCGTCGAGCTCTGGCTGCCCGTCGAGGCCGCCTGACGGGTCGTCGCACCAGAGCCCGCGGCCCCCGCCGGACGCCGCGTCGGGGACGATGAGGACGTGACCACCGAGCACGTCGACCTCTCGACGGCTGAGCTGCGCGCCGTCGTCCGCTTCGCCGCGGGCTGCGCGGAGGGGCTGCTGCCGGAGTTCGAGGCGGTCGCCCCCGACGACCCGCGCCCGCGCGAGGCGCTCGCGGCGGCGCGGGTGTTCGCCGACGGCGCCGCCCGGTCGAACCTCCAGCGCACGGCGGCCTTCGCGGCGCACCGGGCAGCCCGGGACGTGACCGCGGAGCCGGCGCGGCTCGCCGCGCTCGCGTGCGGCGACGCGGCGGCGGCGGCGTACCTCCACCCGGTCGCGAGGGCGACCCAGGTCGGTCACATCCTGCGTGCCGCCGCGTGCGCCGCCCGGGTGGCCGAGCTGAGGACGGGCGACGACCGCGAGGCCGTGCGCCTGATCGCCGGTCGCGCCGCTCCCCCGGTGCCGGACGTCCTGCGCCGGTACCCGGCCGCCCCGCGGGGCAGCACGCGGGTCGCGCAGCTCATGAGCGTGCTCGACGCGACGATCCGGGCGCGCGGCTGACCGTCCGGCGGGCCTCGCGGCCGGGCGGCGTACTGCGCCCGCAGTACCCGCCTACGCCGGTGGGCTGATCTCGGCCCCGGAGCGGGGCGCGGGCGTGACGGCCGCGTCGGGGTCGTGGATGCTGGACGCAGCCGGCCGCTCCACGACGATCGGCTCGACCACGACGGAAGGGGGCTGATGGAGCCCGCCGACCGTCCGTCCCCTCCGGCGCGCGCGGGTACCGGCGGCCGCCTCCCTGGTCTCGCGCTCCCCCGCCCCGGGCTCCGGCGGCCCGGCGACGAGGACCTGTGGGACGGCGTGCTGGACGTCGCCCTGCTGGTCGCCGTGGTCGTCCGCGGGGCGCTCCTCGTCCGGGACGGCCGTGTCGCGGAGGTCGTCGTCCTGGCAGCCGTCGCGGTGGTGCTGGCGCTGCGACGCCGCCACCTGCGGGTCGCCACCGGCGTGGTCTGCGTGCTGTCGGTCGTCGCCGCGGCGCTCGGCGCGGACCCGACCGTGTACGCGGTGCTCACCTGCGCGGCGCTGTTCAGTGCGGCGATGCACGTCCGCGGCCGCTCGGTCCCGGCGCTGGCGGTCGGCGTGCTCGTCGTGCTGTCGCTCACGATCGCCGCGGCGGGCGACGGGGCGACGCTCCTGGTGTCGTTCCTGACCGTCACCACGTGGACGGCGCTGGCGCTCGTGCTCGGCTCCGCGGTGCGTGCGAACCTCGACTACGTGCTCGCCCTGGAGCACGAGGCGGCGGCGGTCCGCGCCGCCCGTGCCAGCGAGACGGCCCGGCACATCACGGACGAGCGGCTGCGCATCGCACGCGACCTGCACGACGCGGTGGCGCACTCGATCGCCGCGATCAACGTGCAGGCGGGTGCCGCGGAACGGCACCTGCGCGCGGACCCGGGCCGCGCCGAGGAGTCCCTGCAGCAGGTGCGCGGCGCGAGCCGGGCGGTGCTGCTGGAGCTGCGGGACATCGTCGCGGTGCTCCGGTCGGGCGCGTCCGCGGACGACCAGGTGACGGGGCGCGCCTCGGCGTCCGGGGTGCCGGCGCTGCTCGCCGAGGCGGCGGCGCGCGGTGACGAGGTGGTGGCGGACGTCGACGTCGACCTGGACGGGCTCGACCCGGCGGTGGGCGCGGCGCTCTACCGCGTCGTGCAGGAGGCGCTGACCAACGCGCACCGTCACGGTGCCGGGGGCGTCACGGTGGCTGTCGCCGACGAGGGCGACGCCGTCGCCGTCCACGTGAGCAACCCGGTGGCCGACCTGCCGAGCCGGCGGGCCGCCGGCTACGGCCTGGTCGGCATGCGCGAGCGCGTCGAGCAGGCCGGCGGGTCGCTGGAGCTCCGCGCGGACGCCGGCTCGTTCTCCGTGCACGCCTGGCTCCCGCGGACCCGGCACGCGGTGCGGCGCGCCGACGCGACCGAGCCGGACGCGACGTGGTGACGCGGGTCCTCCTGGTGGACGACCAGGCGATGATGCGTACCGGCCTGCGCGCGATCCTGGACGGCTCGGACGGGATCGTGGTCGTCGGCGAGGCGACCGACGGCGCGGACGCGGTGCGTCAGGCGGTCGACCTGCGCCCCGACGTCGTGCTGATGGACCTGCAGATGCCCGGGCTCCACGGCGTGGAGGCTACCCGTCGCCTGCGGCGGGACTCCCGGCTGCGGGACACCCGCGTCCTGGTGCTGACGACGTTCGACGGGGACGCCGAGACCGTCGCCGCGCTCCGTGCCGGCGCCTCGGGGTTCCTGGGCAAGAGCGCGGGACCCGACGAGCTCGTCGAGGCCGTCCTCGCGGTCGCGGGCGGACGCGCGGCCCTGTCGGCCCACGCCCTGAGCGTCGTGGTCGAGGACTCCTCCGGGCGGCAGGCGCGCGACACGCAGGACGAGGACCTCGCGCGCAGGATCGCCACGCTGACGGCGCGGGAACGCGACGTGGTGGCCGCGGCCGCCCAGGGCGCGGACAACCGGCAGATCGCTGCGCAGCTGTTCATCTCGCCCTTCACCGTCAAGACGCACCTCAACCGCGCCATGATGAAGCTCGGCGCGCGGGACCGGGCGCAGGTGGTCGTGCTCGCCCACCGCGCGGGGATGGCGTAGCGGCACCGCTGCGCCCGCGACGGTCCGGGACCGCCTGCCCCCCGGCTGCCGGGGCTCCCACGGAGGTGGGCCGGGGGCTGTAACGCCCGGACGCCTGCCGGACACGTCGGAGGTGGAAGGCTCCCCGACGTGGAAGGGCGACGATGACACCGGACGAGCGGTTCGCCGCACTGTTCGAACGCACGCACCGGCCGCTGCTCGCGTACGCGCTGCGGCGGGTCAGCGACCCGGCCGACGCCGCCGACGTGGTCGCCGAGACGTTCCTCGTGGCGTGGCGGCGGCTGGACGACGTCCCGGCCGGCGAGGCGGCGCGCCCGTGGCTGTTCGGGGTCGCCCGGCGGGTGCTCGCCAACCACTACCGCGGCGAGCGGCGGCGGGACGCCCTGGCGGACCGGCTGCGCGACCAGCTCACGGAGGTGGTCCCGCAGCCCGCGGAGCCGGAGCCCCCGGCGCTGGCGGCCATGCGGCGCCTGCCCGACGCGGACCAGGAGGTGCTGCGCCTGCTCGCGTGGGAGGAGCTGGCGCACGACGAGATCGCCCAGGTGCTGGGGGTGTCGCGGGCGGCGGTGCGCGTGCGGCTCCACCGCGCCCGGCGCCGGCTGCGGGAGCAGATGGACCTGGTGACCGACCTGCGTCGGGACGAGCGGGCCCCCGACGGCGGCGAACCAGGTCCCCCGGACGGCCGGGCGCGCGGCGCCCGGCTCGCCACCACCGTCCGACCCAGCACCGAGGAGGCGTGATGCAGCACGACGGCACGAGCACGGACGACCTGGTGACGGCCCTGCGCGCGGCGGACCCGCTGGCGCGCGCCGACCTGGATCGTGTGGACCCCGATGCGCTGCTCGCCCTGCGCACCGCCGTGCTGGCCTCCGGGGCCCGGCCCGCGGTGCGCGGCCCCCGCCGGTGGGCCCGGCGCGCGGCCGCCGTCGGCGGCGCCCTGGCGCTGCTGGTGGGAGGAGGCGCGGCCTACGCCGGCTACCAGGACTGGTACGGCTCCGACGGGGGCGCCGACGGCATCACCTGCTCGCTCGACTACGGGCCGCTCGGGGAGACCGGGGAGCTCACGAGCGGCGGGCCGGCGCTCACCGGGGACCCGGTCGCCGACTGCGCCCGCTACCAGGAGCTCGCCGGGCTGCCGCCCATCGAGGACCCGGTGGCGTTCCGGGACGCCTGGCACCCGGTGGTCGTCGTGCCGCGCGACCGCGTGCCCGACGGCGCCGAGCTGCTGGACCCGGCCGGCCCGGCGGACCTGGCGGCGCAGGAGCTGGAGTCGTCGGTCCACGACCTGGTGGACGGGCCCGTCACGGGGTGCCTGGACCCGGCGGCGGCCGCGGCGGCGGCGCAGGCGCAGCTGGACCGACTGTCCCTCGGGGACTGGGCGGTCGACGTGGACGAGGACGCCGGGACGGGCGCGTGCGCCGGCGTCGTCGTCGACGCGGGCGGGCGGCGGCTGACCGTGGTGGCGACCGGCCCCTTCGAGTCGCTGGAGACGCTGGTCGCGCGCGGCGACGTGGTGCCCGAGGTCCTGGAGCTGCGCGACGAGCTCCGGACGGGCATCGCGGACACCTGCCTCGACCTCACGGAGGCCGAGGCGGTCGTGGCGCAGGCGCTCGGGACCGCGCACCACTGGCCGACCAGCGCCGTCGAGGATCCCGCGGCGGCGTGCACCCGGGTCGACCTGGAGGTGGGCGGGAGCATCCAGGTGACGCTCCGCGGGCCGCGGCCGGCGGCCGGCTGACGGGCGGCGTCGCCGGGGGCGCGGGTCTCCCGGCGATGCCGGCCCGGCGGCAGGTGGAGCGCCGGCGTGGTGTCACGCCCGCACGATGCTCGCCAGCATGAGGTGCACCCACCGGGAGCGGCGCTCGTCGCGCGGGGCGCTGGCGAGCAGCAGGTAGATGTCGTCGGCGCCGATGTCCGCCCGGATCTGGTCGCGGTCCCGGCCGGCGGCCAGCAGACCCTCGATCGCACGCGTCATGGTCGACATCGCGGGCGTGGCGTGGCTGTCGTGACCGAGGAGGACCGCCGCCTCCTTGAGCGCGTGCAGCCGCCGCTCCGCCCCGGCGCCGTCGGCGAGCAGGGCCTCGAGCACCTCCCCCGCCGGTGCGCCGGACCGGATGCTGCTCGCCGCGGCGTCGATCTCGTCCGTCACCTCCGCGAGCGTCTCCCCGAGCGCCGCCACGACGAGGTCGCGCTTGTTCGGGAAGTGCCGGTACAGCGTGCCCACGGCGAGGCCGGCCGCTGCGGCGATCTCGTCCATCCCCACGGCCGTGCCGCGCTCGGCCAGCAGCGCGCGCGCGACGTCGAGGATGCGGGCCCGGTTGCGCACCGCATTCGCTCGTCGGGGGACCTCGACCATGGACGCTCCTCCTCCGCGGACGGCTTAAGTGAACTATGGTTCACTCTACGCCATGGACACCCACCAGGTAGCACTCGTGACCGGAGCGACCTCCGGCATCGGCGCGGCGACCGCCCGAGCCCTCCACGCGCAGGGCTGGACCGTGTACGGCTCCGGCCGGCGGGTGGAACGCCTCGCCGCGCTCGCGGACGAGGGGGTCAGGCCCCTCCCGATGGACCTGACCGACGACGCGACGCTCGTCGCCGCGGTCGACCGCGTGCTCGCCGAGACCGGCCGGATCGACCTGCTCGTCAACAACGCGGGCTACGGCTCGCTCGGTTCGCTCGAGGAGACGCCGCTCGACGAGGGCCGCCGCCAGTTCGACGTGAACGTGTTCGGCGCCGCGCGGCTGATCCAGCTCGTCGTGCCGCACATGCGCG
Organism: Cellulomonas olei; assembly: GCF_039548315.1. NCBI lineage: Bacteria > Bacillati > Actinomycetota > Actinomycetes > Micrococcales > Cellulomonadaceae > Cellulomonas > Cellulomonas olei. The sequence goes on along the minus strand of NZ_JBCLVN010000011.1, from coordinate 85,861 downwards.
ACGCCGGCCGTGGCCGCATCGTCAACGTGACGTCCGGGGGCGGCAAGGCGCACACGCCGCTGGGCTCGTGGTACCACGGCACGAAGTTCGCGCTGGAGGCGATCAGCGACTGCCTGCGCATCGAGCTCGCGCCGTTCGGGATCGACGTCGTCGTGGTGGAGCCGGGGCCGACGGACACCGAGTGGGGCGGGATCGCCGCGCGCCTGCTGCGCGAGACATCGGGCTCCGGGCCCTACGCCAGGCTGGCCGTCCCGCTCGCCGCCGGGTACGACCACACCGGCGGGACCGCCCGCCTGACGCCCTCGGCGACGGTCGCCCGGGTCATCACGACGGCCGCGACCGCCCGGAGGCCGCGTACCCGCTACGCGATCGGCGCCGCCCGGGCGGCCGTCCTGGCCCGGCGCTGGCTCGGGGACCGCGCGTACGACCGGCTCATCGTGCGCGTCAGCGGGCTGCCGCGGGCACGGCGGTGACGTCGGGCGGCGAGGTCGTCACGGCGGCGGCGCCGACGGCACGCGCACGGGCGGCGTAACGCCCCGATGTGCCCCGACACCGTTACGCACGGTAGCCTCGCCGCGTGCACGACGACACCGTCTCCGCGCTCCTCGCCGTCGCGGCGACGCGCCCCGAGGGTCCGTGGCCGGACCAGCTGGACGTCGACGCCTTCCGCTCGCTGCTGTCCCCGGTCGCGCCCACGGCGGCCCGCCTCGTGGACGACGGCGCCGCCCGCGCGGTCCGCGACGTCCTGGGCGCCGTCCTGCTGGACGGCACCGACGACGACGCGCTGTCCCTCCTGGACGGGCTCGCGCGGACCCACCGGATCACCCCGTCGGCCGACCGCTCCGGCGTGCGCTTCACCTCGCTCGGCGCGGACCCCGCGGGTCCCGTCTGGGCCGAGGTGCTGGTGCCGCTGATGGAGGCGGTCGCGGGCGGGTGCCGCCGCAGGATCCGCCGGTGCGCCAGCGACCCGTGCACCACGCCGTTCCTCGACGGGTCCCCGGGTGGGACCCGCACATTCTGCTGCGACCGGTGCGCGACCCGCGACCGGGTGCGCCGGCACCGCGCCGAACGCCGTGGATGACGTGCCCGGCTCCCACCCGGGACCCGCGCGGCCGACCGAGAAGGAGACACCGATGCCCCAGGGCCGACGCTGGCACACCGGCGACCTCGCGTTCCGCGTGCCGGGACCCGCGCGCGAGGACCTCCGCAGCAGGCTCGAGCGGACACGTCTCCCCGCGCAGGAGCCGGGCCGGCCGTGGGAGCGCGGCATCCCCGTGGACGTCCTGGGCGGCCTCGTGGACAGGTGGCTCGCGCTCGACTGGGACGCGGTGGAGGCACGCCTCGGGCGCGAGCGGCAGCTCCTCCTGACGGGCGACGGCGCCCAGCTGCACGCCCTCTGGCGTCCCCCGCGGCGCGAGGGCGCGCTCCCGGTCCTCGCGCTCCACGGGTGGCCGTACACCTACGCGCAGATGGTGCCCCTGGCCGACGAGCTCGCGGGCGACCACGGGGTCGTCGCGCCGTCGCTCCCGGGCTACCTGCACTCCCCCGCCCTGCGGGAGCCGTTCTCCGCCCGCCGGGTCGCCGAGCTGTTCCACCACATGATGACCGACGGGCTCGGTCACGAGCGCTACCTCGTCTACGGCGAGGACATCGGGGCGCCGGTCGCCGACTGGATCGCCGGGATGTACCCCGACCACGTCGCGGGCATCGTCGCCTCGCACCCGTCGTTCTCCGCGCAGCAGCGCGCGGGCGTGGAGCTCGACGAGGGCGAGCAGGCGTTCCTCGCCGGCACCTACCGGCCCGAGGAGACCGGGTACGCGCACCAGCAGGGCACCCGCCCCGACACCCTGGCGGTCGGTCTGCTCGACTCGCCCGCCGGCCTGCTCGCCTGGATCGCCGAGAAGGTGGCCGCGTGGAGCGACGGGGGCACTGCCACGGGGCTGGATCGCATCCCGGTGGACGAGCTGCTGACGCTCACGTCGCTCTACTGGTTCACCCGGTCGATCGGCACGAGCTTCCGGTCCTACGCCGAGCCCGCCGACTTCGACCTCCACCCGGTCGTGACGGTGCCTGCCGCCCTGCTCGTCAACACGCACGAGCGCGGCTACCCCCGGTCGCTCGGCGACAAGAGCTACACGGACATCCGCTCCTTCGAGCGCCTGGGGCGGGGCGGGCACTTCACCGCCTGGGAGAACCCGGGCGCGGTCGCGGACGCGATCAGGAGCCTGGCCTGACGCGTGCCCCGCGTTCGCGGTCGCCGTCGCGGCGCCCGCCCGGGGACTATGCTCCCGCCGAAGGAAAAACGCCGGCCGCACCGCGGACGGCGCGCGCACGCGGACTCGGGTGAGCCGCCACTTCTTCCTCGAAGGAGTGCCCGTGCGTGCGCAGCCCCGCGTCCCCGTCGTCCCGCCGCCCGCCCCGCGCCGACCGCCGCGCAGCCTGCGTGAGGCCCGGGTCGCCCTGATCGGCCTCTCCGCCGTCTTCCTCGTCGAGATGCTCGACAACGCCGTCCTCACGGTCGCGCTGCCGACGATCGGCCGCGAGCTCCACGCGTCGGCGGCGACGCTCCAGCTCGTGACCAGCTCCTACGCCGTGGTGTTCGGCGGGCTGATGCTCACCCTGAGCGCCCTCGCCGACCGGGTCGGCCGCCGCCGGGTGATGCTCGCCGGTCTCGTGCTGCTGGCGGCCGCTGCCCTGGCGACGGGGGCGGTCACGACGATCTGGCAGCTCGTGGCGGTGCGGGCCGTCATGGGGGTGGCCGCGGCGATGACGACGCCCGGGTCGCTGGCGCTCGCATTCCGCCTGTTCGATGCCGACGAGCTGCGCGTCCGTGCGACCACGGTGATCTCGACCGTCGGTCTGGTCGGGCTCGCCCTGGGTCCGACCGTCGGCGGCCTCCTCCTCGCCGTCGCGCCCTGGCAGGCGCTGCTGATCGTGAACGCGCCCGTCGCCGCGCTGGCGTTCGTGTGCATCCGGCGCGGGGTCGCCGCGGACGCGCTCGCCGACCTCCACCGGTCCCCCGCCGACGCTCCCGCCGGCGTGCTCGGTACCGCGGCGGTCGTGCTGGCACTCGTGGCGCCGGTGCTGTTCACCGAGGCCGGTGCGCCGGCCTGGCTGCCGTGGGCGGCCACCGGAGGGGCACTCGTGGCGGCAGCGGCCTTCGTCGTGCGCGAGCGGTCGACACCGCACCCGCTGCTCGACCTGCGCCTCGTGGCCCACCCCCTGGTGTCGTCCGGCCTCGCGTTCAAAGCCGCGACGGGTCTGGCGACTGCGGGACTGGGCTTCCTCGTGACCCTGCAGCTGCAGCTGGCCTGGGGCTGGAGCCCCGCCCGGGCCGCCGTCGGCACCCTGCCGCAGGTGGTCGTGCTGATCGGTGGCGGGTTCCTGATCCGGCCGGTGATGCGACGGCTCGGCCTCGAGCGCGCCGCCTCGCTCAGCGCGCTGACCGTGGTGCTCGGGCTCCTCGCCTACGTCGTGCTCGGCGGGCGCGGGTACGCCTGGGTCGCCCTCGCGCTCGTGCTGGTCGCGGCCGGCATGCGCGTCAACGGTGTGGTCGCGGGCACCAACGTCATGCGCGGCCTGCCTGCCGACCGGACGACGACCGGGGCGGCGCTGGCGGACACCGCGGCCCAGGTCGCCACCGCCGCCGGCGTCGCGGTCGGCGGGACGTTCCTCGCGGCCCTGGTCACGGGCGACGTGTCGGCGGGCGCGTGGACCCCGCAGCAGGTCGCGCAGTTCGGCGGGGTGGTGCACGCGGCGGGGGGCACGCTCACGCTCGTGGCGGGCGTCCTGGTGACCGTCGGCCTCGTCCGGGCGCGACAGGGGTCCGCCGGGGGCTGACGAGGCCGCCACGTGACCGCCGGACCCGGCGGCCGGGGCGGCGACCCGGGGCACGGGCCGTCCCGGGCCCTCAGTTGACGATCTCGCCGCCCCCGTCGGACAGCAGCACCGTCAGCCGCTCGCGCCACGCCGCGAGGTCCTCGGGGCTCAGCCGCGGCCAGTCGTCGACCTCGCGGACCACCCGCAGCGGCTCGCTGGTGCGGAACGACCGCGTCGGGTTGCCCGGGAACTTCTTGTCGGTCACGTTCGGGTCGTCCTCGAACGGGCCGAGCGGCTCCACCTCGTACACGCGCGGCGTGGCGTCCCCCGGCGCGAGCTCGGCGGCGATCTCCGCGGCGAGGCCGGCGCCGGCCACCCGCGACGTGAAGTACACGTGGTTCATCGTGATCTCGGGCCGGTAGTTCGACGGGAACCCCGCCGTCAGGAGGTCGCCGGGGCGCAGGTCGGCCCGCGTGCCGTGGAAGAACGGCCCCTCGTCGGGTCCCGCGCTCACGCGCCCACCGCCACGCCCGAGGGCCGCGCCCCGGTGGTGACCGGCGGCCACCGGAACCGGTCGACCAGCGCGGAGACCGCGGGGACCCGGACCAGCGCCGCGAGCACGAGGAAGCCCAGCACCCCGCCCGCGACGTTCGACAGCAGGTCGTTCACGTCGGCCACGTGCCCGCCGCCGAGCAGGCCGGCCGTGACGTACTGCGTGAGCTCGATGCCCAGGCTGAACACCGCCGACACGACCAGGGCCGTCCACCACCGCGCCCGGGGGACGAGCAGCGCCACCAGCACACCGAGCGGCGCGAACACGAGCACGTTCATGAGCGCGTCGGCCACCTCGTAGTGCGCGAACGGGACCAGGGCCAGGGCGTCGCCCCACGCCCCCGAGCGGGCCGGCTTGTCCGTGAAGACCGGGAACACCGTGTTCGCGACGACGCCGGCCACGTAGACGCACAGCACGAGAGCGACGACGGCCCGCGGCGCGGTGAGCCGTCGGGTCCGGTGCAGCGACCACAGCAGCGCCGCGAGCACGACCGCGGCGAGCGGGACGACGACCGGGAGGACGGGGACCTGGTGGAACACGACGACCTGCGCTTTCATCGAGGACCGGCGGCGCCGCGGCTGGACGCCCGCCACGCGCCAGGCTGCCAGGCGACTGCCCCGCCGGGCATCCACCCGTGGTCGGACCGGTGCGTCAGCCGGGGCCGTCGCCCGCGCCGGCGAGCACGGGGCACCAGCACGGACGTGGGCGCGCTACTGGTGCGCCAGGACGCCGAGCGCCAGCACCAGCACCGCCAGCAGGGCCTCCGCGGCGAGGATCACGAGGCGCTGCAGCGGCGGCAGGTCGAGGTTGCGGACGGCCAGCACCCCGACCGCCGTCAGCGTGGCCACCGTGACGACCATCGCGGCGAGCAGCCCGGCCGACGTCGGGTACAGGCCGGTGCCGGACAGGGCGATGCACACGAGGGGTGGCAGCGCGACGGACGCGGCGCCGAGCGTCCCCGTGACGATGCGCCGGTGCTCGGTGCGGTCCGGCAGGTGCGAGTGGACGACCATGTGGCTGAGCAGGTCGGCGACGTAGACCGCGCAGACCGTGGCCGCGACGGCGACCGCCAGCGTCCCGGCGGCCGTGCCGGCGCTCGCGTGGGTGTCGTGCGCCCGCAGGGTGATGATCACCGCCAGCGCCGTGAACGACACGTACACCCGCTCCTTGAGGGCGGCGGCCCGGCCGGCCCGGGTGGCGGCGTCGCCCGCCGTGTGCGCGTCGCCCGGCGCGGACCCGTCGTGCGGTGCCGTCATCGCTCCCCCTGTCGTCGGCGTCCGACCCTACGCCGCCGAGTCTACGTCTGCACCACACGGTGTAGTGCGGGCGGGCGACAGGCTCGCTCCAGCGGCTCATCCGCTGTGCGGGTCCGCCGGCTGCTCACCCACACCTGCCCACGCCTGGATCCGGCTGACGAGGACCGGGACGCCGACGTCGAAGCCGCCCAACCGCAGCGGACCGGCGTCGGTCTCCACGACGACGTACTCGGACCAGGCCGGACGGCCAGTGACGTCGCCGCGCACCGCCTGGCCCCCTCCGGTCAGGACTCCCCGGGCGTCTGCGGCAGACCCGCGAGCCGCGCGTCGTCCACGGCGACCGGCGTCGCAGCGCGGGCCAGGGCGGCGAGCTGCTCGACAGGCAGCGCCCCGGAGAGCCGGTACTCGATCCCGTGGTCGACCCAGGTCAGCCACCCGCCGACGTCGACGCCCGGCTGCCCCCAGGGGGTGAACACGCCGCGGTGGCCGTCGACGTCGACCAGCACCGTCTCCGCCGCCCAGTAGCTGACGGCCAGCTCGGGCGGGGCGGTCGCCACGCGCGACTCCAGCTCGACGCCGGCTCCCAGCGGGGCCTTCGCGACGCCGTCCTGCGCCTCGACGGGCTGCGTGTCCCCGTACGTGACCCACCACCGGCGCGTGACCGGGCTCGCGGGGGCATCGGGCACCGGCACCGGCTCGTAGCCCGCCGGCAACCGTCCGGTGTCGACCCGGGAGCCGTCGAGCTGCAGGCCGTCCACCAGGGACACGAGGTCCTCGGGCGTCATGCCGCTGCCGTTCACGATCCACCGGGTGCCGTCGGCGTCCACCCAGCTCAGCAGGAGGCCGCCGCCGAAGTCACGCAGCCGGCCGTCGACGCCGCGCACCCGGACGTCGGTGACGCCCTCGGTGCCCGCCGGGAACGGGTCGGCGACCTGCGACCACACCGACACCCCGCGCTGCGGCCCGGTGGCGAGCAGGACCGCGACCGGAACGGCGTCGGGGCAGTCCATCGTGGTCTCGTGGACGCCGGCGCTGGCGAGCGGCCACGGCGCGCCGTCGATCAGGGTCGCTGCGCGCGTGATGCGGGGGTCGGCGGCCCACCCGGCGGGGTCGACCCAGTCGGCGCGCCCGGTGCCGCACCCGGCCGCGACGTCCGCCGCCCGGGCCGGCGCCGCCCCGAGGCCGAGCGCGACGGCGGCGGGACCGGGCTCGGCGCCCGTGCCGTCACCGCCGAGCTGGGGCAGGACGACCCCGCCGACGGTGAGCGCCGCGGCGAGGGCGACGGTGCCGCCGACCAGGCGGGTGCGCCGGTGGGCGCGCCGCAGGGCGCGGGCGCGCCGCTGCACGCCGAGGAGGTCGGGGACGGGGGTCACGGGGTCGACGAGGGCCAGGCGGTCCAGCGGGTCGGTGGTCATCGGACGAGCTCCTCACGGGTGGGTTCCAGGACGGCGGCGAGCCGCCGGCGGGCGGCGGAGAGCGTCGACGCGACGGTGCCGCGCGAGACGTTCATGACCTCGGCGACCTGCGGCTCGGTCAGATCGGCGACGTAGCGGAGCGCGACGGCGGTGCGCGCGCGGTGCGGCAGGTCGGCGACCGCTCGCCACAGGGCGTCGTCCGGGGCGGCCGGCGGCGGCACGCCCTCGTCCCGGAGGCGCTGCACGTAGCGGCGCTCCAGCTGGGCGCGGCGCCAGGTCCGGCGCACCTCGTTCAGGGCGACGGTGTAGACCCAGGCGCCCGGCCGCTCCATCCGGCTGACGGTGCCCCAGGCGTTGAGCGCCCGGGCGAACGCCTCGGCGGCGGCCTCCTCGGCGAGGCCCGGGTCGCCGACGGCGAGCGCGAGCGCGCGGCAGGTGCGCGGCAGCTCCGCGGCGTACCACGTCGCGAAGTCGGGGGGTGGGTCGGCGTCCCGCGGAGGTCTCATGCCCCTCCAAGTCCTGGGGGCCGCGGAACGTTGGGTCGGCACCGCGGACCCGTCAGCCGGCCCCCGTCCCCGGCGCCCCGGGGGCCCGCGTGCCGGCGAGCTGCGCCAGCGCCTCCTCGACGCGGTCGGCGGTCCCGGGCGACAGGGGCGCGGCCCACCGCGCCCGCAGCTCGCCGAAGGTCGCGGCACCGATCCGTGTCATCTCGTGCCCGCGCGCGGTGACGCGCAGCCGCTTGAGCCGCGCGTCGGCGGGGTCGTCGACGCGCTCCACGTAGCCGAGCTGCTCGAGGGTGGCGACGGTCTTGGCCGCGGCCTGGCGGCTGGTCCCGAGCCGGCGCCCGAGGGCGGAGGCGCTGTCGGCGCCGTCGGCGACAGCGGCGAGCGCGAACTCGAGGTTCGCGGTCACGCCGGGATGACCCTGCCGGTCGAGCTCGGCGACGACCTCGTCGACGAGCTGCTCGAAGGCCCCCAGCAGCAGGAGCGCGAGGCGCACGCCCGCGGCGGGGTCGGTCGGGGGTGTCTCGGTCGGGACGGGCACGGCGTCGAGCCTAGAGGCGGGCCGGGGGTATTGACAACCACGTTGCGCACACCGCAGGCTGACAACCCGGTTGTCCATCAAGGAGGTCCCCGTGCCCGTCCCCCACCCCGGAGCCACGATCCCCGGCGTCGTCCACCACGTCACCGACGTCGGCGGCACGAGGCTGCACCACGTCACCGCCGGCGCGGAGGGCTCGCCCGTCCTCCTCGTCCACGGCTTCCCCGAGACCTGGTGGGCGTTCCACCGGCTCCTCCCCCTGCTCGCCGCGCGGCACCGCGTGGTGGCCGTCGACCTGCGGGGGTTCGGTGACTCCGCGGTCGCCGACGACGCGTTCGGCAGCGCCGTGGCGGCCGACGACCTGCACGCGCTGGTGCAGGCACTGGGCCTCGGCCCCGTGCACGTGCTGGCGCAGGACGTCGCGGGTGGCGCCGTCCTGCGGCTCGCGACGCAGCACCCGGAGGACGTCGCGAGCCTCGTCGCCGTCGAGATGGGCCTCGCGGGGTACGGCCTCGAGGCGTTCGCCGACGTGACGCACGGCGGCTCCTGGCACATCGGCGTCCTGGCGGCGCCCGGGATCCCCGACCTGCTGCTGGCGGGTCGGGAGCGGGAGGTGCTCGGCGCCTGGGCCTTCCCGACGATGACCGCCGTCCCCGGCGCCGTCACCGACGCCGACGTCGCGGAGCTCGCCCGGACGTACGGCCGGCCGGGCGGCTGGAACGGGGCCGCAGGCCTGTACCGCTCGCTGCTCACCGAGGCGGACGAGCTGCGCTCGCTCGTGGCCGCGCGTCCGCTGACCGTGCCGGCGCTCGCCGTCGGCGGCTCCGGCGGTCCGTTCACGGCCGCGACCCTCGGGCAGGTCGTCCGGGGCCCGGTCGGGTCGGTGCTCCTCGACGGGGTCGGGCACCACGTGGCGCTGGAGGCCCCCGACGCGCTGGCGTCCGCGGTCCTGGCGTTCCTGGAGCGCGTCGACGGCTGACCCTGCCACCGCTACGGGGTCCGCGGCCCGGCACCGGCCGCGGACCCGCGGCGCGTGGACGCCACCAGCCGCACCGTCCCCGCGGCCGTCTCCACCAGCGACCCGAGCGCGACCGCCTGCACCGCCTGCGCGGGCGACCCGGTGACGCCACCCGCGAGCAGGACGACGGCGTACGCGACCCACACCGGCGCCAGGAGCGCCCACGCGCGCGGGTCCCGCAGGCCCGGACGCCGTCCGACCGCCGTCGCGTACCCGATGCCCAGCGCGACACCGGCGACCGTCACCAGCAGGAACACGCGCACCACCGCCTCTCCCCGCCGACCGTAGCGCCGCGTGGGCCGGCGGAGGGGGCGATTCCCGGTGCGGGGTCAGCCCGCGGCGGTGCGGACCAGCTCCCGCAGCCGGGCCTCGACGTCGTCGGTGACGTCCAGCACGGCGAACGCGGTCGGCCAGAAGACGCCGTCGTCGAGCAGGGCGTCCTCGTTGAACCCGACCGTGCCGTACCGCGTCCCGAACTTCGCGCGCGGCTGGTAGAACACGACGACCTTCCCGTCACGGGCGTACGACGGGAAGCCGTACCAGGTCTTCGGGTCCAGGTGCGGGGCCTCCTGCGTGACGACGGCGTGCAGCAGCTCGGCGATCCGGCGGTCGCTGTCCGTCAACGCCGCGATCGCGTCGAGGCACGCCTGCGCCTCGCGCTGCTTCTTGGCGGAGCCGGTCCCGCCGGCCTGGGCGCGCAGCTCGGCGGCCCGCTGCTTCATCGCGGCGCGCTCGGCGTCGCTGAACGTGCCCTCGTCCTCGTCGTGACCGGCCATCGGTGTCGTCCCCTTCGTCGGCAGGCGTCCAGCATGACGTGCCGCGACGCCGCGGTGCCAGCGCGGTGCCGGCGCGGTCCCGCCGGTCCGGGGGTCGGCGGGGGCAGGTCAGCCGTGCGACGGCTCGCCGGTGCCCGTCACCGTCGTCAGCAGGATCGCCGCGTCGCTCAGGGCCTCGACGGCGTGCCGGTCGTGGGTGAGCGTGACCAGGTACCCGGCGGGCAGCGTGTCGACGCGGTCCCCGGTGCTCACGCCGACGGTGCCGCGCAGCACGAGGATGCTCCCCGCCGGCGGCGAGTTGTGCTCCGCCAGGCGGGTGCCGCGGGTCAGCGCGATGACGGTCTGCCGCAGCGGGCCGTCGTGCACCATGATCTGCGCGGAGCGACCGTGCGGGTCCTCGTGGGCGGCGGCGAGCTGGTCCTGGGCGAGCTGCTGGGTGTCCATGCGGCGTCCTTCCGTCGTCGTCGGCGGGGCTGGGTCCACTCTGGCACGTGCACACCGGCCGCGCGGGGCGATCCGGCGGGTCAGCGGCCCGCGACGGTCTCGGGGCGTTTCTGCCGGGCCGGTCGTGCGGGTTCGTGCTCGCCGTTCCACACCTGGACGGCGCCCCAGATCGAGGCCGCCACCGGGACCGCGAGCACGGCGCCCGTGATGCCGGCGACCACGGTGCCGATCGTCAACGCGACGAGGATCACCAGGGGGTGCAGCCGCAGCGAGCGGCCCATCACCACCGGCTGGAGCAGGTCTCCCTCGAGCTGGTTCACGACGACCACGATCGCCACCACGATCAGCGCGTCGACCCAGCCGTTGGCCACGAGGGTGACGAGCGCCGCCAGGACGCCGGCGAGCGTGGCGCCGACCAGCGGGATGAACGCGAGCAGGAACACGAGGACCGCGAGCGGGATCGCCAGCGGCACCCCGACGACGAGCAGGCCGATCCCGATGCCGACCGCGTCGACCGCCGCCACGATGGCCGTTCCCCGCACGTAGCCGCCGAGCGTGCTCACCGTGCGCGTCCCGACACGCCGCGCGCGGGCGTAGTGCTCTCCCTCGAACGGCCGGAGCAGGAACTCCCAGATGCGCGGGCCGTCCTTGAGGAAGAAGAACAGCACGACGAGCATCAGCACGAACCCGGTGAGGAAGTTCGCGGTCGCGGAGACCCCGGCCGCGGCGCTCGCGCCGAACGACGAGGACGTGAGGAAGTCCGTGACCGCGGTGCGGGCGTCCTCGATCTGCTCCTGCGAGATCTGGACCGGCAGGGCGGTGAGCGAGTCCTGCAGCTCGGCGAACCCGTCGACGGCCTGGTCGGCGAGCTCGTCCCACTGGTCGACGACGGCCCGCACGACCGCCCACAGCACTCCCGCGAGCACGGCGACGACCAGCAGCAGCGCCACCCAGGTGGCCAGCATCGACGGGAACCGGTGGCGCCGGAGCCACGACACGAGCGGGTGGATGGCCGAGGCCAGGACGAGGGCGATCAGCACCGGGATGACGACGAGCGTGAGACGGGTCAGCACGTAGCCCACGACGACCGCGACGGCCGTCACGGCCAGCACCTGGAGCGAGCGGGTGGCCACGCGCCCGAGGCCGTCGGACCACAGCGACGCCACCCCCCGGGCGTGCCCGGTGGCAGGGGGCACGGCGGTCGACGCGGGCGGGGCGCCCTGCGGGTCCCGCCCCTGACGTCCCCGTCCCCACCAGCCCACGCGTCCTCCTCGGCTCGTCCCGGGCACGGCGCGGCCCGGACCTCGGACGCTACGGGCAGGGGCGCGAGGCCGCGACCGGGGCGGCGGCGCGGCCCGCGGTCTCCCGCCGCCCCGTGCGACTCGCTCCCCGCGGTCCCCGGCCGTGCCGTGCGCCTGCGCGCCCCGCGGTCCCCCGTCGCGCTGTGCCCCCGCGGCGCAGTGACCTCCACCCTGCGGTGGACCCCCGTCGTGCCGCGGATCCGACCCGGGGGCGACGACGCGGGCGGCCCTGCGGCGGCAGGCTGGTCGCATGACGAGAGACGGCTGGTCCGGCGACACCCGCGCCCGGCGGCGCGCCGAGCTGCTGGCCCGGCGCAGCAGGCGCCGCACGCGGCTGCCGCTGGAGGTCGCGCTGCGGCTCGCGGTGGACCCGGCGATGCGCCCGCGGCCCGGCACCGGGGCCTGACCCGGCGGGGGTACGGCAGGACGGGTCCGAGCGCACCGTGGCCCCGGATCACGGCGGGCGTGCGCGACGACCCGGGACCTAAATCGATATCGATAACGTTGTCAGGGCGCTACGATCACCGCATGGGGCAGCGTGTGACCATCACCGACGTCGCGCGGACCGCGGGCGTCTCCGTGGCGACGGTGTCGAAGGTCATCAACGGACGGTACGGCGTCGCGCAGGCGACCACCACCCGCGTCATGGAGGTCATCGACGCGCTCGGCTACGAGTCCAGCCTCGTCGCCCGCTCCCTGCGGTCGCACCGCACGCACGTGATCGGCATCCTCGTCGCCGAGTTCGAGCCGTTCTCGGCCGAGATCCTCAAGGGCGCGGCCGGCGCGCTGGCCGACTCGGGGTACGAGCTGCTCGCCTACACCGGCGGTCTGCACGGCCGCGGCGAGGGGTGGGAGCGCCGCTACCTCTCCCGGCTGAGCGGGACGCTCATCGACGGCGCCGTCCTCGTCACGCCGACGGTCGTCGAGGCCGGCAACGGCGTCCCCGTCGTCGCGATCGACCCCCACACGGGCCCCACCGGGCTGCCGACCGTCGACTCGGACAACCACGGCGGCGCCGTGATCGGGACGCAGCACCTGCTCGAGCTCGGCCACCGCCGCATCGCGTTCGTCGGCGGGCGCGCCGACCTGGAGTCGTCGCGCCTGCGCGAGCAGGGCTTCCGTGCCGCGATGGCGGACGCGGGCGTCCCGGTGGACGACGACCTGGTCCGCGCGGGCGACTACCGCAAGGAGTCCTCCCGGGAGCCGGTCCGCGAGCTGTTGTCGCTGCCGGACCGCCCCACCGCGGTGTTCGCGGCCAACGACCTCTCCGCGATGGCCGCCCTCGAGGTCGCGCGGGAGCTGGGCCTGCGGGTCCCGCAGGACCTCTCGGTCATCGGCTTCGACGACATCCCGGAGTCCGCGCAGACCGAGCCCCCGCTGACCACCGTCCACCAGCCCATCCAGCAGCTCGGTGCCGCGGCGATCACCCTGCTCACGGCGCTGCTCGACGGCGACGAGGTCCGCGAGCCGCACGTGCGGCTGCCGACCTCGCTGGTCCGCCGCGGGTCGACGGCGCCGCTCTGACGCGTCGCCGGCCCGCTCCCGGCCGCGCCGTCCGCACGACGTCGGCCGCAGCTCCTCGTCCGCACGACCCCGGCCCGCACGACCCCCGCCCCGCACGACCCCGCCCCGCACGAAGGAGTGCACCGCATGACCGACGCAGCCGTCGCCCCCCGGTCCCCCGAGCTCGCCCACCGCGGCGCGCGCGCGGTCGTCACCGTGCGCGGCGCCGACGGGCTCCCGCTCGCGGACGCCACGGTCACCGTCGCGCAGACGCGGCACGCCTTCGGGTTCGGCTGCACCGCGTTCGAGGTGATCCCGCTCGCCGCCGGCGAGCAGCCCGGGCCCGAGGACCCGCCGGCCGACGTCCTGCCGGGACTCGTGGAGCTCTGGCTCGACGTGTTCAACACCGCGACCCTGCCGTTCTACTGGGCGCGGTTCGAGCCCGAGCGCGGCCGGCCCGACACGGAGCGCCTGCTCCGCGCGGCCCGGTGGCTGGCCGAGCGCGGCGTGGCCGTCAAGGGCCACCCGCTCGCCTGGCACACGCTGGCCCCCGCGTGGCTGCGCGACCTGCCGGAGGACGACGTCGCGACCGCCGTCCGGGAGCGGATCACGCGGGACGTCACGGCGTTCCGCGGCCTGGTCGACACGTGGGACGCGATCAACGAGGTCGTCATCATGCCGGTGTTCGACAAGGAGCCGAACGGGCTGACGCGCCTGGCAGCCCGGGACGGCCGGGTCGCGACGGCGCGGCTCGCCTTCGACACGGCGCGGGCGGCGAACCCCGGCGCGACGCTGCTGCTCAACGACTTCAACCTGTCCGCCGACTACGAGCGGCTCGTCGAGGACTGCCTCGCGGCCGGCATCCGCATCGACGCGCTCGGGCTGCAGACGCACATGCACCAGGGCTACCGCGGCGAGGAGTGGACCCTCGGCGTCCTCGACCGGTTCGCCCGCTTCGGTCTCCCGCTGCACCTCACCGAGACCACGCTGGTGTCCGGCGACCTCATGCCGCCGGAGATCGAGGACCTCAACGACTGGCAGGTGCCGTCGTGGCCGTCGACGCCGGAGGGCGAGGCCCGGCAGGCGGACGAGGTCGCGCGGCACTACCGCACGCTGTTCGGGCACCCGGCCGTGGAGGTCGTCACGTACTGGGGGCTCGGCGACGCGGGGGCGTGGCTCGGGGCGCCCGCCGGGCTCGTCCGGACCGACGGGACCCCGAAACCCGCGTACGACGCGCTGCACGGCCTGGTCAAGGGCGCGTGGTGGCTCGGGCCGACCCCGGTGCGCACCGACGCCGACGGGCGGTTCGTGCTCGACGGGTACCTCGGCGACTACCGGGTGACGGCGGACGGCCGCGGCGAGGCGTCCGTGACGCTGGCCGCCGGGGGTGCGGACGTCGACGCCCGGCTCACCGCGCCGGCGTGAGGCCGCGGGCGACGTCGGCGGCCCGGCAGCCCCGGCGGCCCGGGCGCGTGGGCGTCATCGCACCGGCGGCTCGTACACGAGCGGCTCGGCGGCGGTGACGCGGCGGTACTCCTGCGCGCCGCCCAGCCCGCCCACCAGCCGGTCCACCAGCGCCCGCCCGGCGTCCGCCAGGATCGCGTCGTGCACCGGGACGGCGAGCCGCGGTCGCACGGCACGGACGTAGTCCACCGCCTCCGCGACCTTCATCCAGGGGCCGGCCACCGGCACCAGCAGCAGGTCCACCTCCACGTCGTCGGGCGGCGGGGTGAACGAGTCCCCGGGGTGGAGCACCGCGCCGTCGACCACGTAGGCGACGTTCGCGATCCGCGGCACGTCGGGGTGGATCACGGCGTGCCACTCCCCCGTGACCCGGACGTCGAAGCCCGCGGCGGTGAACCGGTCGCCGTCGGCGGCGACGTGCAGGCGGTCGCGGGGCGCGCCCTCCTCGGCCAGGCGGTCGAGGACCGTGCCGGGCGCCCACACCTCCAGCCCGGGCCGCGCACGCACCGCCGCGACCAGCTCGGGCGGCGCGACGTGGTCCGGGTGGTCGTGCGTGACGAGCACGGCGTCGGCGTCCCCCAGCACGGACAGGTCGCTGAACGCGCCGGGGTCGAGGACCAGGCGCCGGTCGTCGCGCTCGAGGCGGACGCAGGCGTGGCCCCAGTGGGTCAGGGTGAGGGCTCCGGGCATGCAGCCAGCATCACCCCGCAGCGTCCCCGCGTCGAGCCGTGCGGGACCGCGGCGACCGGACGCCGGGGCCGGTCGATTCCGCGACGACGCTGGTCGGCGGCTACGGTGTGCCTGTGCTGGTGCTGGGTGTGTGCTCGCTCAAGGGCGGCGTGGGCAAGACGTCGGTAACGCTCGGCCTGGCGTCCGCGGCGCTGGAGCGCGGGCTGCGCACGCTGGTCGTCGACCTCGACCCCCAGGGCGACAGCACCCTGGCGCTGGCCACCGCTCCCGCGGGCGGGGACGTGGCGGATGTGCTCGACGCGCCCTCGGCCGAGGCGCTCGCCGCCGCCACCTCGCCGAGCGCGTGGGCGGAGGCGGGCCTGGACGTGCTGGTCGGTTCCGCGGCCTCCGCCCGTCACGACAGCCGTGACGGGGACGACCTGGACCGCCTCCGGTTCGCGCTCGCGTGGGTGCACGACTACGACCTCGTGCTGGTGGACTGCCCGCCGTCGCTCGGTGGCCTGACCCGCACGGGGCTGACCGCCTGCGACCGCGCGGTGGTCGTCACGGAGCCCGGGCTGTTCTCGGTGACCGCCGTGGGTCGGGCCATGCGGACCATCGACGACCTGCGGCGTGGCCCGGCGGCGCAGCTGCAGCCGCTCGGCGTCGTGGTGAACCGCGTCCGTGCCCGCTCCGTGGAGCAGGCGTTCCGGCTCGAGGAGCTCCGGGGTCTCTACGGGCCGCTGGTGCTCACGCCGTTCGTGCCCGAGCGCGCCGCCCTGCAGCAGGCCCAGGGAGCGGCGCAGCCCGTCCACGCCTGGCCCGGAGCAGGGGCACGCGAGCTGGCAAGCGCCTTCGACGACCTGCTGGACCGGGCCCTGCGCGCACCGCGCACCTGACCCACCGCGCCCCGAGACCACCGGCACCCGCACCCGCACCCTGGGTGCCATCGGCTCCGGGTGCCCCCTCGGCCTCCGCCCCCGACGGCATCCCCGTCGGAGGCTCCGAACGGCGTGGGAGGGGTCCGCGCGGGCTCGGAGGTGTCCGCGGAGACCTCCGATGACACGCAGCACCCTCCGAGCACGTTCGGAGCCTCCGACGGTGCGGACGCCGGCGTGCCCGACCGGTACCGACGCGACGGTCGTGGCGCCAGGCGCCGGGCGCATCGACGGCGGCGCCGGCGTGTGAGCGAGTGCCCCTCCCCGTCCTGCCTTTCGGAGGCTCCGAACGGCGTGGGAGGGGTCCGCGCGGGCTCGGAGGTGTCCGCGGAGACCTCCGATGACACGCAGCACCCTCCGAGCACGTTCGGAGCCTCCGACGATGCGGACGCGCCCAGGTGCGGACGCGCTCAGGTGCGGACGCGCTCGAGTGCGCATGCGCCCGGGTGCAGGTGCGGACGCGCTCGAGTGCGCATGCGCCCGGGTGCAGGTGCGGACGCGCTCGAGTGCGCATGCGCCCGGGTGCAGGTGCGGACGCGCTCGAGTGCGCATGCGCCCGGGTGCAGGTGCGGACGCGCTCGAGTGCGCATGCGCCCGGGTGCAGGTGCGGACGCGCCCAGGTGCGGACGCGCTCGAGTGCGCATGCGCCCGGGTGCAGGTGCGGACGCGCTGGTGCGGGCGGGTGCGGGCAGGCGGGGACGCGGCGGCGCTGCCCGCCGGGCGCCGGATGGGCGCGCGGCGGCGGATGCGAAGGGGTGCCCGCGCGAAGGGCGGGGGCGGGTGCGGTCAGCCGGCGGTGCGGGCGGCGCGGCGGGCGGCGAGCTCGTCGTGGGCGTGCGCCACGGGGTGGTCGTCCTCCGCCCGCTCGGTCGGCATCTCGGCGAGCGTGCCCTCGACCTCGCGCCAGACCCGGCCGACCGCGATCCCGAAGACGCCCTGCCCGCCCTGCACGAGGTCGATGACCTCGTCCGCGGAGGTGCACTCGTAGACGCTCGCGCCGTCGGACATGAGCGTGATCTGCGCGAGGTCCTCGACGCCGCGCTCGCGCAGGTGGCCGACCGCGGTGCGGATCTGCTGGAGGGACACCCCGGTGTCGAGCAGCCGCTTGACGACCTTGAGCACGAGGATGTCGCGGAACGAGTACAGGCGCTGCGTGCCCGACCCGGTCGCGGGACGCACGGACGGCTCGACGAGGCCGGTGCGGGCCCAGTAGTCGAGCTGGCGGTAGGTGATCCCCGCGGCCCGGCAGGCGGTGGGCCCGCGGTAGCCGGTGGTCACGTCGAGGTCCGGGAGGTCGTCCCCGAACAGCAGACCCTGTGCGCGCTGGGGGACCCCTCCGGCCGCCTCTGCGGTCTGCTCGGTGCCGGTCACGGGGTCCTCCGCTCGTCGCGCCCGCAGCCGCCGGTGCGGCGCCACGGATCTGTGCTGTCCTGGTGCAACGCTAGGGCCGGGTCAGGGGGCGGTCAACGACCGCGCCACCCGCGGTTCCCGGCGTGTCGCGCACGGTGTGTCTCACCCTCCACCTGAGGTTGAACCCCGGCCCTGGTCCCCCTGCTCTCCGGGCTCTCCGCGCTCGAAGTCCTCGGCCGAGACCTGGTCCAGGAACTCGCGGAACTGGGCGACCTGCTCCTCGGGGCTGCCCGCCTCCTGGTCCTCGTCGTCGGCCGGTGCCGCCTCGACGCCGACCTCCGCGAGCACGTCGGTGGCGCACAGCACCGGGCAGCCGACCCGTACGGCCAGCGCGATCGCGTCCGAGGCCCGGGCGTCGACCCGCGTGGACCCGTCCCCCAGCACGAGCGCCGCGTGGAACACGCCGCCGACGAGCTCCGTGATCTCCACCTGGCGGACCCGCACCCCGAGCGTGGCCAGCACGTCGCGCAGCAGGTCGTGCGTCATCGGCCGCGGCGGCACGACACCGGCCTGGGCGGTCGCGATCGCCCCGGCCTCCGCCGGCCCGATGGCGATGGGGACGATCAGCTCGCCCACCGGCTCCAGGAGCAGCACGACGAGCTCGTCGTCGCCGGGGTGCCGGCGCACGCCGAGGACCTCCAGCTCGACCAGGTCGTCCTCGTGCATGCACCCCACGCTACGACCGTCCGACCCTCGGCGCACCGGTCGAACCCCGGTCGCGCCCGGTCGGGCACCGGCCGAGCCCTGACGGCGCGGGCGCACGCGGTCAGGGCGTGAGGTCCGCGACCCCCGCGCGCACCAGCGCGGTGTGCAGCCGCGTGCACAGCTCGCCGACCTCCGCCGCGACGGTGCTCGCCCGGCCGCGCGCCGACGGCGACGACTGCCCCCGCCACGGCGCCACCACGGCCTCGACCATGTCGACCTGCCGGTCGGCGGCGCTGCGGAACGCCCGCAGGTGCCGCGCCTCGATCCCGTGCTCCGCCAGCGCCGCCGCCGCGACCACGACGTCCTTGGCCCAGGCGTCGAGGTGGCCCGACGGCGACGGGCGCAGCACGCCCGCCTGCACCAGGTCGGTGACGAGGCTCTCGTCCACCGCCGCGTCCCGGGCCAGGGCCGCCGTGGTGTACCGGGCGTCGACGGCGCCGGTGCGCGGGACGCCGTCCTCGGTGACGATCAGCGACGGCGCCAGCGGCTCGGTCTCCGTGCCGGCGTCGAGCGCGGCGAGGCGCTCCCCGATCACCTTGAGCGGCACGTACCGGTCGCGCTGCTCGCGCAGCACGAAGCGCAGCCGCTCCAGGTCGGCGGGGCTGTACTGCCGGTAGCCCGAGGGCGTCCGCACCGGCTCGACGAGACCCTGCTCCTCGAGGAAGCGCAGCTTGGAGTTGGTGACGGCCGGGAACTCGATCCGCAGCGCGGCCAGCACGTCGGAGATCCGCATCGTCGCGTGCCGGGACAGCCCGCGCGGCCACGGACCGGTCGACTCGCGAAGACCGTCGGCGGGCTGCTCGTGCGCCCCCGTGCCGGGCTGCTGCTGGTCGGGCTCCGGGCGCCGGGCGGGACGCGCCGGGCTCACTGCGCGGGACCGGCCGGCTGCGCTCCGGGGCGCGCCGCGGGGCTCGGGTGGAACGTCATGCGGAACTTGCCGATCTGCACCTCGTCGCCGGCGCGCAGCACCGCCGAGTCGATCCGCTCGCGGTTCACGTACGTGCCGTTGAGCGAACCGACGTCGCGGACCACGAAGTCGTCGAGCTCCCGGACGAACTCGGCGTGCTTGCGCGACACCGTGACGTCGTCCAGGAAGATGTCGGCGCTCGGGCTACGGCCCGCCAGCGTGCGATCGGCGTCGAGCAGGAACCGCGCGCCGCTGCTCGGTCCCCGCTGCATCACCAGGAGCGCGGACGTCGGGGGCAGCGCCTGCACGGCCGCCGCCTGCTCGGCGGTCAGCCCGACGGGGCCGCCGGCCTCGTGGTCCAGCGCCCCGAGGGAGCCGAAGCTGATCGTGGTGTCAGGGGCCGCGGGCGCCGTCGCCCCGTCGGGCGCCGCCGGGGGCGTGACGCCCCGCGCCTGCTGCTCGTCGCTCATGCCAGTCTCCAGACCTGCTGCTGCACCGGCCCCGACCTGCACCGGGGTCCCCGACAGCCTAGATGCCGCAGGGCCGCCCGGCACAGCCCGCGGTCGGGTGGCGTGCGTCCCTGCGGGTGTCACCCCTGCTCGGGCGACCGCGGCGTGGCGTGCTGGGGCTCCGGCACGGTGCGGGTGGCGGTGACCTGGACGAGGTCCTGCGTCTGCACCGACGCCTGGCCGCCGTCGATCTGGACCTTCGCCAGCGCACCGCCGGGGATCGCCAGGGCCGTCGCGATCGTGTCCGGGTCCCCGATGGCGACCCAGCGGTACGGCGGCGAGAGCAGCGTCCCGTCCACCTCGATCCCGGCGTCCGTGCCCAGCACGTACGACGACGCGGTCAGGCGCTGGTCGTTGAGCTGCACGGCCTCGGCCCCGGCGTTCCGCAGCTCCTCCAGCAGGTTCAGCAGCGTCAGGGCGGACACCTGGGCCTCGGGGTCCCGGACGGTCACCGTCACGCCTGGGCCCTCCGCCGGCAGCCGGCCGGACAGGATGCCCTGCGCGGCGGCGCTGCGGGTCGCGGCGTCGAGCGCCGCCTCACGGCTCGTCGAGCCGGACCGGAGCTCTTGCTGCGTCCGCTCGAGCTCGGACACCTGGTCCTGCAGCTCGTCCGCCTGCCGCGTCGTCTGGTCGAGCAGCGACACCAGCTCGGTCTCGCGCATGGTGGACAGGCTGGCGGTGTTCGTCTGGCGGACCTGCACCGCGATCGCGAAGCCCAGCATGACGCAGAGCACACCGGTCAGCGCCTGGGCCGGTGTCGCGCGCGGGCGCAGGGCGCGGGCCAGCGCGCGCCAGCCGACGACCGGCGTGGCGGGGCGGGCGGCCGGCGTGGCGTCGGGCGTCGACACCGCTCAGGCCTTGAACAGGTGGCGGCGGATCGCCGCGACGTTGGAGAAGATCCGGATGCCGAGGACGACGACCACGGCGGTCGAGAGCTGCGAGCCCACGCCCAGCTGGTCGCCGAGGAAGACGATCAGCGCCGCCACCACGACGTTCGACAGGAACGACACCAGGAACACCCGGTCGTCGAACAGCCCGTCGAGCACCGCACGCAGGCCGCCGAACAGCGCGTCGAGCGCCGCGACCACGGCGATCGGCAGGTACGGCTGCAGGGCCGCGGGCACGGTGGGCTCGAGCACGAGGCCCGCCACCACGCCGATGAGCAGTCCGATGACCGCGATCACAGGTCCCCCTCGCTGTCGTGCGCGTCGTCCGGTGCCAGTGTGCCCGACCCGAGCGCCACCCCGGAGGGTCCCGGGTCCTGGGTGCCGGGCACGATCTCCACGCCCTCGGGCAGCCGCGCGGAGCGCAGCGTCGTCGTCGCGGCGGACGGCAGGTCGAGCTCGCGCTGCGACGACACCTGCGTGCGGATGCCGTAGGTCGACTGCAGCACGGCGAGCAGCTGGCCGCCCGACGTCCGCGCCAGCCGTGTCTGCAGGTCCTGCGGGTCGCCGATCGCCTCGATCGTGTACGGGCCGACCAGCGGCACGACGTCGACCAGGATCGCGTCACCGGCGGTGCGGATGGCCGTCGTCGTGGCGAGGCGCTGGCCGTTGACCGCGATCGCCTCGGCGCCCGACGCCCACAGGCCGTTCACCACGATCTGCAGGTCGGAGTCCCGCACCCGGGAGTCCGGGTCCTCGTCGCCGGCCACCTGCGCGGCGTCCTCGAGCGTGATGCGCAGCCCCTCGCCGCGGACCGCGGCCGCTCCGGAGACCACGGAGTCCGCGGCGAGCCGGTCGAGCAGCGGGGACTCGGCCGCCGACAGCGCCTGCTCCTGGAGCGTCGCGACCTCCGCGGAGAGCTCGGCGCTGCGCTCCCGCAGCCGCTCGACCTCGGCGCTGCGCTCGTCGATCTGGCCGGCGAGCACCTCGCGCGCGGCGAGGGCGGACGGCTGCGGGGCCCGCAGCGCGAGCACCGACCAGGTGGTCGCGACGCCCAGCAGCACCGCGATCGCCACCACCGCCACCGTGCCCGGGCCCCACCGGCGGCGCGGGTGGCCGGCCAGCGCGCGGCGCTCGGCGGCCTCGCGGTACTCGGGGTCGAGCGGGTTGCGCGTGACCTCCGTCAGCAGCGACATCGAGGCGTCCGGGCGCCGGGGCCACGGCGTCGCGGCCCCCGACAGCGGGGCGCCCCCGTCGCCGCCCGTGGACGTCACACGGCCACCGTGCGGGGCTCCCCCGCGTCCGCACCGCCCCGGCGCCCGACGAGCAGCCACGCCTGCCGGACGTACAGCATCCCGGCGAACCAGTAGAGCGCGATGCCCCACCACGCGCAGGCCCAGCCGAGCACGGACGCGAGGTCGCCCACGATGCCGCCCCAGTGCGCGAGCAGCAGCAGCGGGAAGGCGTACAGGAGCGCGAACGTGCCGGCCTTGCCGGCCAGGTGCACCTGCAGCGGGCCGTAGCCGTGCCGCGCGAGCACGACGAGCATCACGAGGAGCATGGCCTCGCGCGCGAGCAGGACGACGACGAGCCACCACGGCACGACGCCGCGGGCCGCGAGGCCGAGCAGCGTGACGAGGATGAAGAGACGGTCGGCGGCCGGGTCGAGCACCTGCCCGAGCCGCGACACCTGACCGAGCCGGCGCGCGAGCACGCCGTCGAGCCAGTCGCTGGCGCCCGACACG
This sequence comes from Cellulomonas olei, assembly GCF_039548315.1. NCBI lineage: Bacteria > Bacillati > Actinomycetota > Actinomycetes > Micrococcales > Cellulomonadaceae > Cellulomonas > Cellulomonas olei. The sequence goes on along the minus strand of NZ_JBCLVN010000011.1, from coordinate 63,504 downwards.
GCCAGGACGACCAGCGCCCAGCCGTCGTGCCCGGCGGCGATGAGGACCGCGAACACCGGCACCATCAGCAGCCGGACCAGGCTGATCAGGTTCGGCACGGTGAGCACGCGGTCGCTCACCACGTCGCGCTCGGCCACGCCCGCTCCTGCCTGTCGCTGCTGATCAACGCCCCATCCTACGCACCGGCCCGGACCGCCCGGGGCCACCGCGCCACGCCGGCGGCAGGCGCGGAGCAGGCGGGCGCCCGACACGCCGCCGCGCCGCAGGCCGTCGCGTCGCCGCGCCGCCCCGGCCCGGACGACCGTCCCGCGCGCCGCCCCGCACCGTGTGGTTCCCTGACGGGCATGGCCCACGTCCACGACCCCGCGGTGGTGCGCCGCCTGCTGACGACGCCCGGCACCTGGGCCGTGGTCGGGCTCTCCGGCAACCGGGCACGCGCCGCGTACGGCGTCGCCGCCTACCTGCAGGACCTCGGGCACCGGATCGTGCCCGTCCACCCCCGCGCCGAGACGGTGCACGGGGCGCCGGGTGCCCGGACCGTCGCCGAGGCGGTCGCCGCCGCGGGGCCGGTCGACGTCGTGGACGTGTTCGTGAACTCCTCGCTCGCGGGCGAGGTGGTGGACCAGGCCGTCGCCGCCGGTGCCCGCGCCGTGTGGCTGCAGCTCGGGGTGGTCGACGAGGCCGCGGCGGCCCGGGCGGCCGCGGCCGGGCTGGACGTCGTCATGGACGCGTGCCCGGCCATCGAGGGGCGCCGGCTCGGGCTCGGCTGACCCGCGCGGGCGGCCGCTGTGCCCGAGGTCACCACGCCCGCTCCCCGGCCCCGGCGCCCCGCGGCGGTACCATGGGAGGACTCGGAGTTCGTCGCAGGTTCCCGTGATGTGCGTGCCGAGGTCCCGCCCGACCGTTCCCGGTCCCCGCGCGGCCTCGTGATGTGTGGGTGTGGGAGTGCGACCGCGACCGGCCGTCCGGGCCGGACCAGCAGCTCCCCCAGCGACACGAAACGGTGCTGACCCGATGACGTCCGTGCTCGACCCTGCCCTGCCCTCCTCCGCCGACGCGACCCCCGCGGACGGCCCCTCGGTCACCTTCGCCGACCTCGAGCTGCCCGCCGCCCTGCGCGCGGCCGTGGACGAGCTCGGCTTCACGACCCCGACCGCCATCCAGGCCGAGGCGATCCCCGCGCTGCTCGCGGGGCGCGACATCACCGGCGTCGCCCAGACCGGCACCGGCAAGACCGCCGCGTTCGGCCTGCCGCTGCTCGCGGCCGTCGACCCGGAGCGCCGCGAGGTGCAGGCGATCGTCCTGGCCCCGACCCGCGAGCTCGCCATGCAGGTGGCGGAGGCGCTCGAGTCGTTCGCGGCCCGCATCCCCGGGCTCGAGGTCGTCCCGGTGTACGGCGGCGCGCCCTACCTGCCGCAGCAGCGCGCGCTGCGCGGCGGCGCGCAGGTGGTCGTCGGGACGCCCGGGCGCGTCATCGACCACCTGGACCGCGGCTCCCTGACGCTCGACGCGGTGCGGTTCCTCGTGCTGGACGAGGCCGACGAGATGCTGCGCATGGGCTTCGCGGAGGACGTGGACCGCATCGCGTCCGCCACGCCCGCCCAGAAGCAGGTGGCGCTGTTCTCGGCGACCATGCCGCAGGCCATCCGCCGCGTCGCCGCGCAGCACCTGACCGACCCGGTCGAGATCAGCGTGGCCCGGCAGTCGTCCACCGTCTCGAGCGTCCACCAGACGTACGCGGTGGTGCCGTTCCGTCACAAGGCCGGCGCGCTCGCCCGCGTGCTCGCCGTCTCGTCCGCCGAGGCGGCCATCGTGTTCGTGCGGACGCGCAGCGCCGCCGAGGACGTGGCGGTGTCGCTGGTGGAGCGCGGCGTGGCCGCCGCCTACATCTCCGGTGACGTCGCGCAGTCCGACCGCGAGAAGATCGTCGAGCGCGTGCGCAGCGGAGCCATCACGGTGCTGGTCGCCACCGACGTGGCCGCGCGCGGCCTCGACATCGACCGCATCGGCCTGGTCGTGAACTTCGACGTGCCCGGCGAGCCCGAGGCGTACGTGCACCGCATCGGGCGCACCGGCCGCGCGGGTCGCACGGGCGAGGCGCTGACGTTCGTGACGCCGAACGAGCAGGGCCGCCTGCGGGCGATCGAGCGCACCACCCGGCAGCGCCTCGCGCAGATCGAGATCCCCTCCCCCGCCGACGTCTCCGCGCACCGCGTCACCGCGCTGCTGGGCCGCGTGCCCGCGCGCGCCGAGGCCGGCCGGCTGGACCTGTACCGCACGGCCGTCGCGGACTTCCTCGCGGCGAACCCGGGTGTCGACACCGCCGAGCTCGTGGCCGTCCTCGCGGCGCTGGCCGTCGGCGACGAGGGCCCCGCGCCCCGGCCTGCGGACGGCGACGACCTCGACGACGCGCTGTCGCGGGCGCGCCTGGCCCCCGAGCGCGGCGAGCGGGGTCCGCGCCCCGACCGCGGTGCCGGGCCCGACGGCGACCGCCGCCGCAACCCGGCGCGGCCGACCGGCGCGCTGCGCTACCGGCTGGCCGTCGGGCAGCAGCACGGCGCGCAGCCCGGCGCCATCGTCGGCGCACTGACCAACGAGGGCGGCCTGCAGGGCAAGGACCTCGGGAAGATCGACATCTTCTCGACGTTCTCCCTGGTGGAGATCCCCGCGGGTCTGACGCCCGAGGCGTTCGACCGCATCGGCCGGGCCCGCGTCGCCGGCCGCCCGCTGCGCATCCGCGTGGACGAGGGCCCGCGCGCGGCGCGCCCGGAGCGCGGGGCGTCCCGCGGACCGGTGCACCACGCCCGCGACCCGCGTGCCGGTGCCCGGGACGCGCGGCCGCGCCGCACCGCCACGCCGCGCTGAGCGGCCACCGCCCGACCGGGACGCCGGGTCGCACCGCACGGTGCGGCCCGGCGTCCGCGCGTCAGGCGGCGGACCGGCCGACGACCTCGCGCACGGCGTCGACGAACGCGTCGACGTCCTCCTCGCGGGTGTCGAACGCGCACATCCAGCGCACCACGCCCGTCGCGGCGTCCCAGTCGTAGAACCGCCGGACCTCGCGCAGGGCGTCGGCGCAGCCGGGCGGCAGGGCGGCGAACACCGCGTTCGCCTGCCGCGGCTGCACGACCCGCACACCGGGGACGTCGGCGACCCCGGCGGCGAGCCGGGCGGCCATCGCGTTCGCGTGCCGCGCCGAGCGCAGCCACAGGTCCCCCTCGAACAGGGCGATCAGCTGCGCCGACACGAAGCGCATCTTCGACGCGAGCTGCATGTCGACCTTGCGCTGGAACCCGATGCCCGGCGTGGCGTCCGGGGTGAGCACGACGACCGCCTCGCCGAACAGCGCGCCGTTCTTGGTCCCGCCGAGCGAGACGACGTCGACGCCCACGTCCGTGGTGAGGGCCCGCAGCGGGACGTCGAGAGCGGCGGCGGCGTTCACGAGCCGCGAGCCGTCGAGGTGGACCCGCATCCCCAGGGAGTGGGCGTGGTCGGCGAGCTCGCTGATCTCGTCGGGCGTGTAGACGGTGCCGAGCTCGGTGGCCTGGGTGATCGACACGACGCCCGGCTGGGCGCGGTGCTCGTCGCCCCAGCCGTGCGCCCGCGTGGCCACGAGCTCGGGCGTGAGCTTGCCGTCCGGCGTCGGCACCGTGAGGAGCTTGAGCCCGCCGACGCGCTCCGGGGCCGCGTTCTCGTCCGTGTTGATGTGCGCCGTCTCCGCGCAGATCACCGCGCCCCAGCGCGGCAGCATCGTCTGGAGGGCGAGGACGTTCGCGCCGGTCCCGTTGAACACCGGGTAGGCGGCGGCGTCCGGCCCGAAGTGCCCGCGCAGCACGTCCTGCAGGTGCGCGGTGTACGGGTCCGCGCCGTAGCCGGGCACGTGGCCCTCGTTGGCGACGGCCAGCGCCGCCAGGATCTCGGGGTGCACCCCGGCGTAGTTGTCGGAGCCCAGCTCGCGTCGGTCGGCGTCGTGCAGTCTGTCCACGCGCCCATCCTGCCGCAGCCCGGAACCGGGCCCGCCCGCGGCACGCACCGCCGAGACGCCACGACACGCCGACGCACGGACGCGGAACCCGCGCGTGTCCTGGAGTCTCGAGTGAGCTCGAAGGAGGCAGCCGCGCGGAGGCGCGCGGGGGCAGGAAGCGCGGGGGGCAGGAGGCGCGGGGCCACGCGGCCCGAGGGTGCGCGCGTGGTCCGCGCGGCCCGTCCGCGGCGCGGATCGCCGAGATGCCAGGACACGCCGACGCGGAACCCGCGCGTGTCCTGTCATCTCGAGGGAGGCAGGCGGGCGGGTGTGCGCGCGCGTGTGTGCGCGGGGCGGGCGGGCGGGTGCCCGGGGTGCGGGTTACGCGGTGCGCGCGGCGCGGCAGTCCGCGCAGGTGCCGAGCAGCTCGATGGTGTGCTCGACGTCCGAGAAGTCGTGGGCGGCCCCGACCTGCTCGGCCCAGGCCTCGGCGCCCGGGCCGTCGATCTCGACGGCCTTGCCGCACCAGCGGCACACGAGGTGGTGGTGGTGGCTGCGGCGGACGCAGCGCCGGTAGACGGCCTCGCCCTCCGGGGAGCGCAGCACGTCGACCTCGCCGGCGTCGGCGAGCGTCTGGACCGCGCGGTAGACGGTGGCCAGCCCGGTGGTGGACCCGCGGCCCTTGAGCAGGTCGTGGAGCTGCTGGGCGCTGCGGAACTCGTCCAGGTCGTCCAGGAGCGTCAGGATCTCGGCGCGCTGCCTGGTGTTGCGCTGCATGACCGCCATCGTGGCTGCTCTCCCTCCGGCACCGCCCCGAACGGGCGACTGACCATGATACTCAACATCGCGCGACCCGGTGGCAGTCCCGGGGACGCCGCGAGCCGGGACCCCCCGTGGGGACCCCGGCTCGCGGTGCGGGTGCGGGTCGCTCAGCTGGCGACGGCGCGCTTGAGGGCGCTGCCGGCGGTGAGCTTGACGCGGTAGCCGGCGGGGATCTCGAGCTTCTCGCCCGTCTGCGGGTTGATGCCCGTGCGGGCGGCGCGGTCGGCGCGGGACACCGCGAGCAGACCCGGGATGGTCACGCTCTCGCCGGCGCTGAGCTGCTCGACCAGGACCTCCTGGAAGGCCTTGAGGGCCGCGTCGGCAGCGGTGTTGGTGAGCCCGGCCTTGGCAGCGATGGCCTGGACGAGCTCGGTGCGGTTCACGCTCACGGATGTGCTCCTATGTGTTCGAACGGGGTGCGCGGGCCGCTCGGCGCCTGCGTGGGGCGTCAGCATCCGGCGGACCGACGCGGACGACCATAACGGCAGGCAGGGCGCTTCCCCCAACGCCACGCGGTCGGAGTGTCGCTCAGGGAGCGACGTCGCGGCCCCGCAGGTGCCCCAGGAGGCGGTCCAGCGGCCACGCGTCGAGGACCCGCTCGGGCCCGATGCCGTGGGCCGCCGCCCGGGCGCACCCCGCCGCCTGCCACGCGAGCTGACCGGGTGCGTGGGCGTCGGTGTCGACCGTGAACAGGCAGCCGGCGTCCACCGCGACCTCGAGCAGCGCGTGCGGCGGGTCGAGGCGGTCGGGGCGGCAGTTCACCTCCACGGCGACCCCGTGCTCCGCGCAGTCGGCGAACACGGCCGCGGCGTCGAACTCGCTCGGGGGCCGCTGCCGCCGGCCGGTGAGCTGCCGTCCCGTGCAGTGACCGAGCACGTCCACCCGCGGGTTCGCGACGGCGGCACGCATCCGGCGCGTCATCGCCTCGCCGTCCATGCGGAGCTTGGAGTGCACGGACGCCACCACGACGTCGAGCCGGTCGAGCAGCTCCGGCTCCTGGTCGAGCGAGCCGTCGTCGAGCACGTCGACCTCGATGCCGCTGAGCACCCGGAACGGGGCGATCGCGCGGTTGAGCGCCTCCAGCTGGTCGAGCTGCGCCCGCAGCCGGGCGGCGGACAGCCCGTTCGCCACCGTCAGCCGCGGCGAGTGGTCCGTGACCGCGAGGTACTCGTGCCCGAGGTCCAGGGCCGCGAGCACCATCTCCTGCACGGACGTCGAGCCGTCGCTGGCCTCGGTGTGCGCGTGCAGGTCCCCGCGGAGCGCCGCCAGCAGCGCCGCGCCCTCGCCCGGGTCCGCCTCCGGGTACCGCTCCTCGAGGTCGGCCAGGTACGGCACCGGGCCGCCCGCCGCGGCAGCCTGCGCGACCTCGGCGGTGCGGGCGCCGACACCGGGCAGGTCGGTGAGGGTGCCGGACGCGAGCCGCGCCCGGACCTCGTCCTCACCCGCCCGCTCGAGCGACCGCACAGCCGCGCGGAACGCGTCCGCGCGGTACGACGTCGCACCGCCCCGCTCCAGCAGGTAGGCCGCCCGGCGCAGCGCGGCGGCGACGGTCTCCAGCGTGCCGTCGGCCACGGGTCAGGACGCCCGCTTGCGGCGCGTGCGGGTGGGCTTCTCCTCGGCCGGGGCCTCCTCCTGCGCGCGGGAGCGCGACCTGCCGCGCCCGCTCGGCGCCGCCTCGCCGTCCTGGGTCGCGGGCTTCTTCGCGGCCGGCTTCTTCGCCGCGGAGGCCGTCCTCCCGGAGGAGCGGCCCGACGACGAGGCCTTGCCGCCGGACGCGGCGGGCTTGCGGGACCGCGACCGGCCCGTGGTGCCGGTCGCCTCCTCGGCGTCCGTGCCGGTGTCCGCCTCCTCGGCGTCCGTGCCGGCGTCCGCCGCCGCCCCCGCGCCCTCGCCGCGTCCCGCGCGCGCCTTCTCGACGCTGCGCTGCAGCGCGGCCAGCAGGTCGACGACCTCGCCGCTGCCGCCCTCCTCCGCGGGCTCCTCCGGCTGCGGCACGGACTGCGTGCGGCCGGCGGACACCTTCTGCTCGATGACCTCCTCGAGCGCCGCCCGGTACCGGTCCTCGAACCCCGACGGGTCGAAGTCCCCCGCCAGCGACTCGACGAGCGAGGACGCCATGGCCAGCTCCTGCGGCCGCACCGTCACGTCCTGGTCGAGGATCGGGAAGTCCGCCTCGCGCACCTCGTCGGGCCACAGCAGCGTCTGGAGGCAGATGACGTCGTCGCGCACCCGCAGCACCGCCATCGACTCCCGCTGCCGCAGCGCGACCTTGACGACGGCCATCCGGTCCGTGCTGGTGAGCGCCTCGCGCAGCAGCGCGTACGGCTTGGCGGCCGTGCGGTCGGGCTCCAGGTAGTAGGTCTTGGCGAGCAGGATCGGGTCGACCTGCTCGGACGGCACGAACTCGAGCACCTCGATCTCGCGCTCGGTGGCGAGCGGCAGCCGGTCCAGGTCCTCGTCGGTGAGGACCACGAGCTGCCCGTCGTCGGTCTCGTACCCCTTCGCGATCTCGGAGTACTCGACCTGCTCGTCCTCGATGGAGCAGAACTTCTTGTACCGGATGCGGCCGCCGTCCTTCTTGTGGACCTGGTGCAGCGGCACCTCGTGCTCGCCCGTCGCGGCGTAGAGCTTCACGGGCACGTTGACCAGCCCGAACGCGACGGCGCCCTTCCAGATCGCGCGCACGGTCGCCTCCCTCCCCGGCGCGGCGCCTCCCCGCGACGGAACGTCGTGTCCTGGGCAGGATGGACCCGTGCAGCCCATGCTCGCCACCCCGACGGCGGTTCCCGGCCTGCTCCCGGACGGTCCCGGGTGGCGGTTCGAGGTGAAGTGGGACGGCGTGCGCGTCCTCGCCGACACCACCGGGGACCGCCTGCGGCTGCTCGGCCGCAACGGCCGCGACGCCACCGACGCGTACCCGGAGCTCGGGGTGCTGGCCGGGGCGCTGCCCCCGGGCACGGTGCTCGACGGGGAGGTCGTGGCCCTGCGCGACGGGGTGCCGTCGTTCCCGGCGCTGGCCGAGCGGATGCACGTGCGCGACCGCGAGCGGGCCGCCGCGCTCGCCCGCCGCGTGCCGGTGTCGTACCTGGTGTTCGACGTCCCGGTGCTGGCCGGCACGGACCTGACGGCCCGACCCTTCACCGAGCGCCGCGCCGCGCTGGAGTCGCTCGACCTGCCCGAGCCAGCGCGCCTGTCCCCCGTCTACGAGGACGGCTCCCTGCTCTGGCAGGCGACCTCGGCGCAGGGGCTCGAGGGCGTGGTCGCCAAGCGGGCGACCTCCCGCTACCAGCCGGGGCGGCGCTCGGGCGACTGGCTGAAGGCCGTGCACCACCGCACCCGCGCCGCGCTGGTCGGCGGGTGGCGACCGGAGAGCACCGGCAGCGGCCGCCTGGGGGCCCTGCTGCTCGGGGCGCCCGACGCGGACGGCGGGCTGCGGTTCCTCTGCCGGGCCGGCAGCGGCCTCACCGGCGGGCTGGCACGCGACCTGACGGCCGCGACGGCCCCGCTCGAGCGGGACACCTCCCCCTTCGCCGAGCGGCTGGAGCCCGTCGACGCGCGCGGCAGCACCTGGGTCGAGCCGCGCGTCGTGGTCGACGTCCGCTACCTCACCCGCACACCGTCCGGCCGGCTGCGCCAGCCCGTCGTCCGCGGCCGGCGCACGGACGTCGACCCCGATCCCTGGGAGGCCCCGTGAGCCCCGCCGACCCGCCGCAGACCGTCCGCGTGGGCGACCACGACGTCCGCCTCACGCACCTCGACCGGGTGCTGTACCCGAGCACCGGGACGACCAAGGCCGAGGCCGTCGACTACGTGGTCCGCGCCGCGCCCGCCCTCCTGCGCCAGCTCGCGGACCGGCCGGTGACGCGCATCCGGTTCCCGGAGGGGGTGGGCGGGGAGCGGTTCTTCGAGAAGAACACGCCCCGCGGCGCGCCGGCGTGGCTGCGTCACCAGCGGCTGCGGGCGGCCCCCGGCGCGGACGACGAGGGGACGGAGCTCGACCTGCCGTTCCTCGACGACGTCGCCGGGCTGGTGTGGGTCACGAACGGCGGCGCGCTGGAGCTGCACACCCCGCAGTGGCGGGTCGGCCCGCGCGGCGGCGTGCGCCCGCCGGACCGCCTGGTCGTCGACCTGGACCCCGGCGCTCCCGCGGGCCTCGCCGAGTGCGCGCGCGTCGCGCACCTGGTGGCGGACCGGCTGCGCGAGGACGGCCTCGGCACGACGGTCCCGGTCACGTCCGGCAGCAAGGGGATGCAGCTCTACGCCCCGCTGCCCCGCCGGCGCAGCGCGATGGAGGTCCGGCAGTACGCCCGGGACCTGGCCCACGAGCTCGCCGCCGCGCACCCGGACCTGGTGGTCGCCGTCATGCGCAAGGAGGTCCGCGGCGGGCGCGTGCTGCTGGACTGGAGCCAGAACCACCCCGCGAAGACCACCATCACCCCGTACTCGCTGCGCGGCCGGGAGCGTCCGTCGGTCGCGGCGCCCCGGTGGTGGGACGAGATCGGGCCGGACCTCACCCAGCTGACGCCGGACGAGGTGCTGCGGCGGCTGGAGGCCGACGGGGACCCGTTCGGGACCGGCTGACCGGGGCCCGGCGGCGCGGCGGCGGGTGGTGCGGGCACCGCTCCCACCAGCGATTGCGGAGCCGCGCGGGTTGGGGCAGCGTGGGCCGGGAGGGCGCCGCCGGGCGCCGGACGTCACGAGGAGGACACCCATGGCCCGCACCGAGCTGCCGAAGTACACGGTCCCGTCGCTGACCGTCGAGGACGGTGCGAAGGTCGCCGAGGTCCTGCAGCAGCGGCTCAACGCGCTGAACGACCTGGCGCTCACCCTGAAGCACATCCACTGGAACGTCACGGGCCCGCACTTCATCGCGGTGCACGAGATGCTCGACCCGCAGGTCGACGCCGTCCGCGCGATGGTCGACGCGATCGCCGAGCGCATCGCGACCCTCGGCGTCGCCCCCGTCGGGACCCCGGGGGCCCTGGTCGCCGCGCGGACCTGGGACGACTACTCGATCGGCCGCGCGAGCGCGATCGAGCACCTGGGAGCGCTCGACGAGGTCTACGTCGGCGTCATCGGCGACCACCGCGCGGCCGCCGAGGCGACCGAGGAGCTCGACACGGTCACGAACGACCTGCTGATCGGGCACCTGCACGAGCTGGAGCTGTTCCACTGGTTCGTCCGGGCTCACCTCGAGTCGGCCGGGGGCGAGCTCAGCACGCAGGGCGCGCACACCGAGCAGGACGCGGCCCGCAGCGCCGGCGCCGTGGACCCGGCGGCGCGCTGACCCGGTCGCCGCACCCGGCGCCCCACGGGCGCCCACCGACGCCGAGGCCCCGGCCACCCTCGAGGTGACCGGGGCCTCGTGCCGCCCGGCGTGCGACGCCTCAGAGGCGCTCGGGCTCGTCCCAGTCGTCGGAGGCGGCGATGGGCTCGTCGTCGGGCACGAGCTCGCTCTCCCGCAGCGAGCGGGGCGCGCGGCGCGGGTCGCCGCCCGAGCGGGCGTCGGCGGCACGGAGCTCCGCCTCGGAGGTCCGGGGCTCGGCCAGGTGCTCGGCGGCGGGGTCGGAGGTGAGGTTGCGGGGGCGGGTGGTCATGACCCGGTTCTACCGCGATCCGCTGCCCGCGACCACCCCGGGCGCACGGCGCCGCGCCTCAGCCGCCCGACGCGAGGGCCGACACCCAGTCCGCGAGGGTGGTCCCGGTCGTGAGCACCACGAGCCAGGCGATCGCGATCTGGAGCAGCGCCGCGCCCACGACGAGCAGGCGCCGCCGGGGCGACGGGTTCCGCGGCGCGAGCAGCAGGACCCACAGCGCCGTCAGCACGACGTACGTCTGGCCGGCCGGGGCCCGCAGACCGAGCCACAGCGACAGGTACAGGCCCACGAGCGCGATGCCCGGGGCGATCAGGGACCACGGGTCACGCAGCCCGCGGACCGTGCCGGCGACCAGCACGAGCGGTGCCGCCAGCAGCGACAGCGCCATCTGGCGGGCGGCAGAGAGCGCGGACGCGCCGACGCCGCCGGGGAACCAGCCGTCGGCCGTCGCCCGGGCGAAGCCGCCGAGGGGGTCGTCCGAGAACCACCAGGACAGGTAGAGCCAGAACAGCACCGCCGCGACGGCCGGGAACAGCAGCACCGCGACCGTCGCCGACGTGGCGCCCTGCCCCGCGCGGCCCGCGTGTCGTGCGAAGAACGGGGCCGTCGCCGCCAGCCCGAGCGCGTACAGCCAGCCGCCCGGTTCGAGCACCACCAGCACGCCCATCGCCAGACCCGCCCGGAACCCCGCCTCCGTCGACCGCCGCTCGACGAACGACGCGATGCCGTCCAGCGCGAGGACCACCAGCGCGAGGCCCAGCAGCGACTCCAGGTCGTTCGCCGCCAGGTACGCCAGCGGCGGCGTGAGGACCAGGGCCGCGACCACGGCGGCCGTCGCCCACGGACCGTGGCCCTCGCGCACCAGCACCCCGGCGAGCCGCTGCAGCGTGAACCCGAGCACCGCGGCCGCGAACAGGCTCATCAGCAGCAGGTCGCCGCCGAGCACCGAGGCCGCCGCCGCCGACAGGGGCGGGAAGACCTCGGCCGTCCACGTCAGGGCGGCGTCGCCCCAGCGGATGAGCGCGCCCCGGGCGGCGAGCTCCTCGTTCGCGACGGCCTGCCACGGGGACGCGCGCGAGACGAGCGCGACCACGACGAACGGCGCCGCGAACGCGAGCCGCAGCAGCCAGCGCGCACCCGGGCGCGCGGGCCACGTGTCAGGCGCCGGGAGCCGGGACGCCGTCGCCCGCGGGGTGGGCTGCGGTGCCGGTGAGACCAGTGAGGCCATGTGCGGTCTTCTCCCAGTAGTGCGGTCTCGTGACGAGCTGCCACAGCGCCTTGTACGCGGCGACCGCGTGGAGCAGCCAGTAGACGGGGTTCGCCAGGCCCCAGAGCACCAGCCGGTACCGGCGGCGCTTGAACGCGCCCATCATCGACACGTAGATCATCAGGGCGCTGCCGACACCGAGGTTCGCGAGCGAGAGCCACAGCACCCACCCCGGGAACAGGGCGGCGAGGGCCGCCGGGTCGACCAGCAGGGACGCCACGAACACGGCGTACAGCGGCGGGACCGCGAGGAACGTCGCCGGCGTGCCGCCCACGAGGAACAGGAACGACAGCGCCTGCCGCGGCCCCGCGACCCGCAGCAGCCGCAGCGGGTCGCGCAGGTGCACGAGGGTCGTCTGCATGTACCCCTTGATCCACCGGGAGCGCTGCCGCACGAAGTTGGGGTACGAGGTGTTGGCCTCCTCGAACGTGGTCGAGTCGATCACCCCGACGCGCAGCCCCTCGGCCGCGGCGCGGATGCCCAGGTCGGCGTCCTCCGTGACGTTGAACGGGTCCCAGCCGCCGAGCCGCCGCAGGCCGCCGACCCGGAAGTGGTTGGACGTGCCGCCGAGCGGGATCGCGAACCGGTTGGCCTCCAGGCCGGGCAGCATGTAGTCGAACCAGAACGAGTACTCGAGCGTGAACATCCGCGTGAGCGCGTTCTCCTCGGCGTTGAAGTAGTTCAGCGCCGCCTGCACGCACACGAGGTCGTCCCCCGCGTCCCGGAACGCGAGGACGGCCTTCTTGAGCTGGTCCGGCTCGGGGCGGTCCTCGGCGTCGAAGATCACCAGGTACTCCCCCGTGGCGAACTCGAGGCCGACGTTGCAGGCCTTGGGCTTGGTCTGCGGCTGCCCGGCCGGGACGGTCACGAACCGGAAGTGCGGGGGCGGCGAGGCGGCCTCGGCGGCGGCGCGGGTCTCCAGGTCGTCCTCCTCGACCAGCACGATCACCTCGAGCAGGTGGGTCGGGTAGTCGAGCGCGCCGAGGTTGCCGATGAGCTGGGCGACGATGTTCGCCTCGCGGTACACGGGCACGAGCACCGTGTACCGGGGCAGCTCGTGGTCGGCCAGCGCGGCCAGCGCCGCCGGCGGGGTCCGCAGCACGTGCTCCATGCGGGCGCCGCGCAGCGACGACCAGAACTTGAAGCCGGTGCCGAGCAGGAACGACAGGCCGACGAGCAGCGACAGCCCGACCACCAGCGCGGCGGGTGCCAGGACCGCGGCGGTGACGGACGCGAGCGCGAGGACCACCAGCGCCACGCGCTGCCAGGGCACCAGGACCGTGCGCGCGGACTGCGCCGGCGACCGGCCCCACAGCCCGAGGCTCGCCCGCTCCCGCAGCTCCGCGCCGTACCGGTCGAGCACCGCCTGCTGGAACTCCCAGCGGTCGGCGAGCACGAGGAACGGGTCCTGCCCCACGGCGGCGGCGATGCGTGCCCGCAGCTCCGGGGTGGGCTCGTCGATGACCGCGACCACCGGGACGCCGTCCGCGCGCTGCTCCCGCGGCAGCCAGCCCTCGGCCAGCACGGTGCCGACGTCGAGGCCCGGCACGTCCAGCGCGGCCGCCGTGCGCGTCGCGGCGACGTACGGCAGCCCCCACAGGTCGGCGAGGGCACGCGTCAGCGAGACGGAGTCGAGGGCGCCGATCGCCACGAGCACCTCGCCGATGCGCGCGCCGCTGCCCGCCGCGACCTCCTGCGCCGCGTCCAGCGTCGCCGTGGTCACCAGCCCTCGGTCGACGAGGTGGTCCCCGACCCGCCGGTCCTGCTCGTGCCGCCCCACGCGTACCCCCCGTCCGGATCGGGTCAGGCTACCGACGCCCCCGGGGCGTCGCGCGGCGGGGCGGCGCCATCCGGGACCGGGGCGGGACGGCGCGGGCGAACCGTCCGCGGGCGGATCGTCGCGGACGGTTCAGGTGGTGCCGGGTCCGGCCGATGAGCAGGACGTGACCCTCCTGTGCCCGTCGGACCTGCGGGGGCGCGTGCCGGTGCCCGACCTGCTCCGCACCGGGGGCGTGCACTGCGCGTACCAGCCCGTCGTCGAGCTCGCGACCGGCGAGGTGGTCGGCCGTGAGGCCCTGCTGCGCACCCCGGAGGGCTCCGGCTGGGGCTCGCCGCTGGAGGTCCTCGACGCCGCCCAGGAGGAGGGGCTGCTCGGCGAGCTGGAGCGGGCGTCGATGTCGCGGGCGCTGGCGGACGCCGCCGAGGCCTCGCGCGGTGCCGGCCACACGCTGTTCCTCAACATCGAGCCGCGCACGCTGTCGCGTCACATCGCCCTCGTGCTCGAGACGCTCGCCCGGCGGGACCCGCACGTCCGCGTGGTCGTGGAGATCACCGAGCGCGCCCTCGCGCACGACCCGGCCGGCATCCTCGACGCGGCCGCGCGGCTCCGGGAGGCCGGGTGCGCGATCGCCCTCGACGACGTGGGTGCCGTGCCCGACTCGCTCGCGTTCCTGCCGCTGCTGGCGCCCGAGGTGATCAAGCTCGACCTGCAGCTGCTCCGCACGCTGGAGGACCCGGCGACCATCACGGTCGCGGGTGCGGTGCGCGCCCGGGCCGAGGCCACCGGGGCGCGGGTCGTCGCCGAGGGCATCGAGACGCACGACGACCTCACCCGGGCGCTGGTGCTCGGCGCGGACCTGGGTCAGGGCTGGTACCTGGGGCGGCCGCACCGCGTGCTGCCCGCCGGGGAGCGGCACACCGTGCGGCTGCACCGCGCGCCGGAGCCGCCGGAGGGCGACGCGACGCCCTACGAGCTGGTGGCCTCCCGCCGCGCGGTGCGGCTGGCGCCGAAGCACCTGCTGCTGCCGCTGTCGCGCACGCTCGAGACGGCGGCGCTGGCGCAGCGGGTCCCGCCGCTGCTGCTCGGGACCTTCCAGGACGAGCGGCACTTCACCGGCGGCTCCGCGCTGCGGTACGGGCACCTGGCCGAGCGGCTGCCGTTCGTCGGGGCGCTCGGCACCGGGGCGCCGGCGTCGGTGCCCGGCGGGGTGCGCTGGGCCCGCGTCGAACCGGACGAGGCGCTCGCCCGCGAGTGGGCGGTCGTCGTGCTCGGCGCCCACGAGTCGGTCGCCCTCGTCGGCCGCGAGGTGGGGCCGCCCTCCAGCGCGCCCGCCGGCTCGCGCGAGGACAGGTCCCGCCAGTTCGAGTTCGCGGTGACGCACGACCACGCGCTGGTGGCGCAGTCGGCGCACGCGCTGCTGCGCCGGTTCGGGGCCGACGGTCGAGACTGACCGCCGCCGTCAGGGGTCGACGTGCCGCCGCTGCCCCGCGGCGAAGGCCTCCGCCGCCGCCCGGGTCACCGGTCCCGGTGCGCCGTCGGCGACCGGTGCGCCGTCCACCGCCACGACCGGCTGGACGTCGCGGCCGGAGGAGGTCAGGAACACCTCGTCGGCCGTGGTCAGCGCGTCGTAGGGCAGGTCGGCCTCGCGCCCGCCGTACCACTCGAGCACCAGCGCGCGCGTCACGCCCGCGAGGCAGCCGGACGACAGCGGCGGGGTGAGCAGCTCGCCGCCGCGCACCACGAACACGTTGGTGCCGGTGCCCTCGCAGAGCATCCCCCGCGTGTTGGCGAACACCGCCTCGCTCGCCCCCGCGGCGTGCGCCTGCGCGAGCGCCAGGACGTTCTCCCCGTAGGACGTCGTCTTGAGGCCGGTCAGCGCGCCGACGTCGTTGCGGCGGTACGGGACCGTGACCACGGCCGTCTCGGGGTCCGGGTCGTGCCCGGGCGTGACCCCCAGCACCAGGGTCGGCGGGCTGTCGACCCGCCCGCTGCCCAGCAGCCCCGGGCCCGCGGTGAACGTGATCCGCAGCAGGTCGTACGCGCCGGTGAGCACCGCGGCGTTCGCCTCGAGCACCTCGTGCGCGGCCCTGCGCACCACCTCCGGGTCGAAGCCGCGCA
Organism: Cellulomonas olei; assembly: GCF_039548315.1. Lineage (NCBI taxonomy): Bacteria > Bacillati > Actinomycetota > Actinomycetes > Micrococcales > Cellulomonadaceae > Cellulomonas > Cellulomonas olei. Next base: position 47,956 of record NZ_JBCLVN010000011.1, on the reverse strand, counting down.
GCCCGATGCCCGCCGCCGACCGTCCCATCCGCTCGAGGTGGCGCGTGAGCGCGAACAGCCGGCCGCGGTCCACCTTGACCGCCTCGAACACGCCGTCGCCCACCACGAAGCCGTGGTCCCGGGCGGACGTGGTCGCCTCGGCGTCGGGCACCAGGCGCCCGTTCACCCAGAACGTCGTGGCCGTCAGGCCGTCCACCACCGTGCTCACCCCGCGTGCGCCGTCCCGATCCACCCGGCGCAGCGTACGCGACCGCCCGGTCACGCGCCCCGGTGCACGGGCCGGCTGCCGGTGGGCCGTCGCGCGTGCTCCAGCACCGACGCGGCGACGGCCTCCAGCGTGCGGCCCTGCTCGCGCGCGAGCACGGTCAGCACGCGGCGCGCCTCGTCCTCGCCGCAGCCGCGCACCTCCATGAGCGCGCCGACGGCCGTCTGCACGCCGACCCGGGGGTGCCGCGCCGCCGCGGAGACCCGGGTCGTCGGACGGCGCGCCGGGATCGTGCTGTGCAGGGCGACGAGCGAGGCGGCCTGCCGGGCGAACCGGGCGACCCGGTGGCCGAGCTCGTCGTCCACCGCACCGGGCGCCGCCAGGTAGAGCGCCAGCGCCAGCGTGCCGCCGCGCGAGATCTCGGCGCCGACCACGGCCGCTCCGCGGAAGCCCTCCCCGCGCGCGGCCCGTCGCCACGCCGGCCACCCCGCGCCCGCGTCGACGTCGGGGACCAGCACGTCCGGGCCCCCGGCGAGGACCACGTGGAGCGGGCCGTCCGGCGCGACGCCCCGGGGCGGCAGGTCGAGCGGGACGACGGAGGCGTCCGCCACGCCGGCGACGTCGGCCCGCCGCGCCGTCTCCGCCGTGGCGGCGACCGCCTCGTCGGCGTCGCGGCGCCGCACCCACACCGACGCCGCGGCCGGGCCGCCCGTGGCCGCCGCGAGGCGACGCGTCAGCACGTCGAGCAGCCCGCGGATGCTCCGGCCCGGCTCCGTGCCCGGACCCGGTGCGCGCGGCTCCGCCATCCTCCGCCCCCTGAGGCAGCTGCCGGCGCGACCTCGCCGACGGGGCCGCTGGTGGGGGACGCGCGCTGCCGACGCGCCCGGGTCATGGTGGCACGCGACGGGCGCACGGCCGGGCGGTTCCGGCCGGTGGATCCGGTCCCGAGCGGGACCCGTCACCCGCACGGGTGACGGGCCGCTACCCCGCGAGCCCGTCGAGCACGGCCCGCAGCGTCGCCTCGCACGTGGTCCGGTGGGCGTCGGCCCCCGGGCCGGTGTAGCCGCGCGGGGTCATCTCGACGAGGAGCACCAGCGTCATCGACATCCGGTACAGCAGCAGCCGGGCGTCACCGGCCGGGGTCCCGAGCGCGAGCGGCCCGACGGCGCCCGCGGCGTCGGCGTACCCGGCCACGAGGTCGTCGGGCACCGGGCCGAGACCCGTCTGGTCGGCGCCCGCCAGCTCCAGCAGCGGGTCGCCCCACACGGCGCGCTCCGGGTCGATCACCCCGGTGAGGCGCAGCGTCCCGGGGTCCACGAACAGGTTGCCCGCCCACAGGTCGGTGTGCACCAGCGCGGGCCGGCGCACGTCCGCCAGGGCGGTGCGGTGCCGGGCCACCGCGGCCCGGATCTCGGACTCCGGGAGCCCGGTCCCCCACCGGCGCGCGTCGGCGAGCAGCGCCCCGACGATGCGGTCGAAGGCCTCCGGCCACGTCGTCCCGGCCAGGGTGGTCGCCGGGTCCGGGTAGCCGAACCGCTCCCCCGTGACGGCGTGCAGCCGGGCCATGAGCGCCCCGAGCTGGGGGCGGACCCGCGCCTCGACGTCGGGCGGCAGCGCGCCGTCGACCGCCAGCTCCAGCAGCGGGACGCCGTCCAGGTGGCTCGCGACGACGACGTCGGAGGGCACCGCCGCGCGCGTGAAGTCGGTGAGCAGCAGCCGGGGCATTAGCAGCGCCGGGCGCTCCGCGGCGAGCCGGTACACCAGCGCCTCGGTGCGCAGCAGGTCGTGCTCGTAGGTGAGCAGCCGCTCGGTCGCGGTCGGGGCCGTCTTGATCACCACGCGCGAGCCGTCGGCGAGGGCGGCGCGGAACGTCGTGGCGAACAGGCCGCCCGTGAGGCGCTCGAGGGCCACCACCTCCCCGAGCGGTGCGAGCACGCCCGGGAGGGCCGCGCGGAGGTGCTGGTCGGGGGCGACGTCGGCGTCGAGCATGCGCCCACGCTAGTGGCGGCGGCGCCCCGGTCCGCAGGACCCGCGGCCCGCCTGCTGCGGGGCGGGTCGCGCGTGTGGCACCGTGTGCGCCGTGAGTCCCGCCGACCCGCAGTCCCTGTTCCCGGGCAAGCAGTTCATCAGCACCGCCCTGGAGGTCCTCGAGACCAAGACCACCATGTCCGGCGGGCTGGCCCGGCGCTACCTGCAGCGCGCGGCGATGGCGGGCGTGCTGATCGGCCTGCTCTACGCGACGTTCTACGCGCTGGTGGCGGCCTTCGCCGCGATCGAGGTCGGCGACGGCACGCTGCGCACCGTCGGACGGGTGGTCGGCGCGGTCGTCTTCGGCTGGGCGCTGGTGTTCATCTACTACTCGCGCTCCGAGCTGCTGACGTCGAACATGATGATCGTCTCGATCGGCGCCTACCACCGCCGCACCTCGTGGGGGCGGGCGCTGCGGCTGCTGGGGCTGTGCTACCTCGGCAACGTGCTCGGCGGGCTGTTCGTCGCGGTGCTGCTGCGGTTCTCCACCCTGGTGGAGGGCGCCCCGGCCGCCGAGATGGCCGACTCCGTCGCGCACAAGCTCGCCTACGTCACCGACGGGCCTGCCGGGTGGGTCGACCTGCTCGTCCGGGCGCTGCTGTGCAACTTCTGCATCAACATCGCGATGCTGCTCGTCTACAACGGGCTCATCAAGGACGACCTGACCAAGTGCCTGGTGATGATCACGTCGGTGTTCATCTTCGCGTTCCTCGGGCTCGAGCACTCCGTGGCCAACACGGTGCTGTTCTCCGTCGTGGGGCTCCGCGACGGCATCGACCTCGGCGCCGCCGCCGGGAACGTCGGGATCGCGCTGCTGGGCAACTTCCTGGGCGGCGGACTGCTGATCGGCCTGTACTACGCCTACGTCAACGACGACTCGCAGTGGCTGCGGCAGAGCCGCGGCGAGGGTGCGCCTCAGGAGTAGCCGGGCCCCCCGGGCAGCCGGAACAGCTCCTCCAGGGTGCCGACGCCGCGGCGCTCCATCTCCGCCAGCAGGTCCTGGCCCACGTAGCGCAGGTGCCACCCCTCGGGGGCGAACCCGGTGACCGGCTGCCCCTGCGCCGTGTAGCGCAGCAGGAACCCGTGCTCGGCGGCGTGCTCCGCCACCCACCGGCCCTCGGGGGTCTGCGCGAAGCAGTCCTGGAAGTCGCACTCCGGCGCCGAGCCGCTGCCGACGTCCACCGCGAGGCCCGTCTGGTGCTCGCTGTGCCCGGCGCGCGCGGACACCTCGTCGGCCCGCGCGTCGCCGACCCGGGCCGCCCAGGCGGCGTGCACCTGCTCCTGGTACGCACGCGACCGGAACCCGCTGCGGAGCTCGAGCGCCACGCCGTCCGCCGCGGCGGCCGCGAGCATCCGGGCGAGCGGCTCCGCGACGGGGGCCCGCACCTCGTACCCCGCCACCGTCACGAGGTCCGACGGCGCCCAGTCGCCGGGGTCCAGCGGGCGCGCCTTGTTCACCACGACCCACAGGCTCGCGGGGTCGCTCGTCGAGCGCGTCGTGAGGTCGAGCCCGACCCGGGCGGGGGGACGCAGCCCGGGGAGCACCAGCGGGGCGGGAGCCTCGGGCGGCGGACGGAGGCGACCGGGCGCCCCCGGGTCGGGGTCGAGGAGCCGGTCGTCGGGGTCCGACACGGGCTCGGCGCCTGCCGCGACGGTGCCCGGGGCGTCGGCGACGTCGGCCGCCCGGGGGCTCGCCGCGTCGGTGGTTGCGGGGTCGGCGTCGGCCGCGCGGGTGGCGACCGCGTCGGTGGCGGCGGGGGCGGCCGGGCGGTCGAGGCCCGCGCTCCGGCGCGCGAGGTCGGCGGCGGGTCGGTCGGGCGCGGTGCTCGTGCGTCCGGTCACCGGACCCGCTCCGCCCGCGTCGTGCAGCGCGAGCCCCACCGCCAGGGCGCCGGCGACGACGGCGGCGGCGACCTGGACCGCGCGCATGCCGCCGCGCGCGCCGTGGCGCGGCCGCCCGTGTCGCGCCCCGCGGGGGACGGGGACGGCAGGGCGGGGGCGCCGGTCGGGGGCGGGGCGTGTCACGGACGAGGTCTCCGGGGCAGGGGGCGGGGGGTCGTCCCAGTCTCCGACGGACCGCGCCCGGCGGCCAGCCCCACGGTCGCGGCGGTCGCTCCCCCGGACGCGGCCGACGCCGCCTGCGGGACACGGCTCCCCCAGGCGGCGTCGGCCGGCGCTCAGCCCTGCTGCGGGGCCTCGCGGACGTGCTCCGCGGAGTCCTGCGCCTGGTCGCGCAGCTCCTGCGCGGCCTGCGTGCCGTGCTCCTGCACCGTGCCGACCGCGTCGGCGGCGCGCTCCTTCACGGCCTCGACGGCCTCCTGCGCCGGTGCCCGCAGGTCCTCCGCCGCCTGCTGGGCCGCCTGCTTCACCTCGGGGAGAGCGGCCTGCGCCTGGTCCTTGACCGCCTGCGCCGCCTGCTGCTCGCGACGCGAGGCCGGTAGCAGGGACGCGGCCAGCAGCCCCACGCCGAAGGCCACGAGTCCCGCCGCGAGCGGGCTGCCCTCGGCCTGCCGCGTCACCGCGTGCGGCGCGTCGCGCAGCCCGCCCGCGACGCCGCTCGTCAGGTCGCCCGCGGTCCCGCGCACGCTGTCGGCCGCGTCCCGCGCTGTGCCGCCGGCCGATCCCGCCGCGTCCTGGACGGTGCCCATGACGCGGTCGCGCACCGCGCCGACGCGGCTGCGCACCTTCTCGGCCTGACGGTGCGCGACCTGCCGCGGGTCGATCGCCTCACCGACCGCGTCCACGTCCGCCGACAGCTCCGCCCGCGTCCGCTCGATCCGCTCGCGGATCCGCTCCGGGTCCTCACTCATGGTTCGCCTCCTCGTCGCCCTTCAGCGCGTTCGGGATCTTCTTGACGGTCTCGGCGGTGCGCGGCGCGCCCCGCACCCGGCGGAGCTCAGCGCGCCCCCGGAGCGCCAGCACCGCCGCCACCACACCCCAGACCACGGCCACGACCACCGCGGACCAGGCCTTGCCGATCGGGAGCCCCCACCACAGGGCGAGCGAGAGGAACGCCAGCACGAAGTGGCCGGCCACGCCGGCCCCCGCGAGCATCCCGCTGCCGCGGCCCGCCCGCCGGGCCGACTGCCCGAGCTCCGCCTTCGCGAGCTCGACCTCCTGCCGGACGAGCTCGGAGAGGTCCTGGGTCACGGAGCCGATGAGGTCGCCCAGTGACGGGCGCTCCTGCCCGGCGCCCGGTGCGCCTCCCGCTCCCGGCTCGCCGCCGGGGGCCGGGCCCCGTGGCACGGCCCCGGGGTCCGCCGCGACCGTCGGGTCGCCCGGCCCGGTCACGGTCGGTCCTCACGCTGCACGCCCGCCAGCGGGTCGCCGCCGGCCGTGCCCGCCCCGTCGGCCGAGGGCAGGTGCCCGGGAGCCGGCGCCACCGGGGCCTCCCCGCCGCTGGCCGCCCAGGCACGCTCCTCCCCGAGGGCCGGACCCGGCTCGCGGTGCTGCGGCTCGTCCTCGCCGACCTCGAGCACCTCGGCGTTCCCGCCGGCGACGACACCGGGACCGCCCGGGCCGCCGGCGTGCTCTCCCGCACCCGCGCCCGCGGCGGACGTCGCGAGACCGCCGGCCGGCGACCCGCCCGCCGACGCCGCGGACGGCGTCGACAGTCCCGTCGTCGAGCCGGGCAGGTCGCTGCGGCCCGGCCGGGACCCGGCGCCCGCGCTGCTCGGCGACGCGTCCTTCAGCCCGCGCGCCAGCCGCCCGACGACCACGCCCGCCCCGGCCGCGAGGGCCAGGAACGCCCCGGGCCGACGCCGCGCGAACTCGGCGACCTCGCCGAGCACGTCGCCCGGCTCGCGGTCGTCCAGCCACGACGCCACGGCACCGGTGCGGCCCGCCACGTCCCGCACCAGGTCGCGCGCGAGGCCCCCGTCGGACGCGTCCGCCATCCGACCGAGCTCGTCGCCGAGGGTGCGCAGCCCCTGCGCGGCCCGCGCCTGCTGGTCGGCCGCCTGGGACCGCAGCCCCTCACGGGCCTCCCCCAGCAGGTCACGCGCCTGCTGCGCAGCCTCCGCCGCGACGCCACCGGCCCCGTCCTTCACGTCCTGCAGCAGGTCCTGCCCCGACTCCGCCGCCTGGTGCGCGAGCCCCTGTGCCTCGTCCTTCGCGGTGCCGACCGCCGCAGCGGCGCCGCCACCCGTGTCCTGAGCGCTCATCACGTGCTCCTTCACTCGCTCTTGAGGGTGTCCTTGAGCTTCCCCGTGGCCTTCTCCAGGAGGTTGGGCTGCGGGGTCGTGCCGAAGAGCCGGGGGTCCGGCTGCGTGGGCGGGGGCATGGGCACGCCCGCCGGCGGCTCCGGCACGTAGGTGAACTCCCCGAGGCCGTCCGGGGTCGGGCCGGAGGCCCAGGAGCCCTCGCCCGCCTGGGCGCCGTCGGAGAAGTTGATGTACTGGTACGCCACGTCGCGGTCCTCCTGCCCGAGGGGGAAGCTGCTCGGCACGGGGAGCCCCTCGAGGCCCTCCTCCTGGAGCTCGCGCGCCGCCGCGATCCACTGGTTCTGGTGCATGGTGTCCCGCGCCAGCAGGAACGCGAGCAGGTCGCGGACGCCGTGGTCGTCGGTCATGTGGTAGAGCCGGGCGACCTGCACGCGGCCCTGCATCTCGGCGTTCGCGTTGGCCGTGAAGTCGGCGAGCAGGTTCCCGCTGGCGGTGACGTAGCCCGCGCTCCAGGGGTTGCCCATGCTGTCCACCGGGCGGGCGCCGGCGCCCGCCACGATGGCGTGCTGCAGGTCGGTGCCGCCGAGGACGGCCGCGACCGTGGGGTCGTCCTGCACGGCGTCCTCGGTGACGCCGACCGGCGCCTTCTCGAGCAGCTGGGCGATCATCGTGGCGAGCATCTCGACGTGGCCGAACTCCTCGGCGCCGATGCCGTAGAGCAGGTCGCGGTACTTGCCGGGCAGGTGGGTGTTCCAGGACTGGAACCCGTACTGCATCGCGACCGTGATCTCGCCGTACTGCCCGCCCAGCACCTCCTGGAGCTTGCGGGCGTACACGGCGTCCGGGCGGTCGGGCTTGGCCTGGTGCTGGAGCTCTTGGCGGTGGAAGAACATCGCGACCTCCGCGCCTCTGCGGGCGCTGGTTCGTGCGGGAGCGGTCACCGCGGTCGCGAGGGCGGGGCCGTCCGGCGTCCGCCCCCGGGGACCGGGGATGGCGCCGACGGGCTTCCTCCGCCGGTGCTGTCGGCGGACCTGCCGGCCCGCCGTGCCCGACGCTAGGTCAGCGCCCGAGGTCCCGCCACACGGCGGCGTCCCCGCAGGTCACGGCTCCGGGATCCGCAGGGAGGCCCCCACGCGGTGGGCGCGCGAGCCCGCCTGCTCGGCGACGGCGAGCACCACGACCGCCACGACGACGGCCGCGGTGGACAGGCACGCCGCGCCGAGCAGCCGGCCCAGGGTCGCGCGCACGGTCTCCCCGCCGACGACGACCGACGCCGCCAGCAGGCCGCCGCCCGCCCCGAGCACGGCCGCCGTCGCCGCGGCCGGCAGCAGCTCGGCCACCGCCACGGCCCGCGCCCCGCGGTCGCCGAGGCCGAGCGTCCGGAGGGTGTCCAGCGCCCGCCGCCGCGCCGGTCCTCCCGCTGCGGCGGCCTGCAGCGCGGCCACGACGGTCAGCACGAGCAGCAGCGCCGCCGCGACCGCGGCCACGCCCAGCCGGGCGCGCAGCAGGACGCCAGAGGTCACGTCGGCCAGCACGTCGGCCCGCACGACGACGTCCGACCCCGGGGGCGGCGGGGTGTCGCGCACCGCGTCCGCGGCGCCGGGGCCCGTGAGCCAGGCCGCGTCCGGGGACCCCGCGTCCGCCAGCGCGGCGGGGTCGACCGCCACGGTCGGCCGGCCCGCCCCGCCGGCCGCGCCCGGCGCACCCGCGGACGGCACCGGCACGTCGAGGCCCTCCAGGGTCCGGTCGGCGCCCCACAGGCCGGCCACGGTGACCGTCCCGACGACGGTGCCACCGCCCGGCCCGGCTCCGTCCGCCCGCGCGGCCGCGGCGAGCCGCTCCAGGTCCGCGGGCGGGGCGACGAGCACCCGGACGCGCTGCCGGCCCTGCTCCGTGGCGGCCGGCACGTCGTCCTCGACCCGTGCGGCGGCCACCGCCGTGACACCCGGGGCCGTCGCCCAGACGGCCGCCGCCTCCGCCAGGTCCGACCCGGGCGCGGCGCGGACGGCGACGTCACCGCCGACGGAGGTCCACGACGCCACGACGGCGTCCCGCCGGGTGCCGGCGCCCACGGCGCACGCGACGACGACGAGCGCGGCGCACAGCGTCAGGCAGACCACCGCCGCCGGCGCTGCGCCCGCCTCCCGGGCGCGGGCCAGCCCGAGGACGGGGACGGCGCCGCGGGACCGCGCGACGAGCGGCCCCGCCGCGCGCAGCAGCAGCGGGACGACCCGCGCCACGACCACGGCCGCCACACCCGCGACGAGCGGCGCGGCGGCCGCGGCGAGCAGGTCCGTCCCGCCGTCGCGGTGGGCGGCCACCGCGAGCACCGCGGCGACGAGCAGAGCCCCCTCCGCCGCCAGGCGGCGACCGCCCGCCGTGGCACCGCGTGCCGACGTGCCGCCGCCGGGCCCGGACGGCCCGGCCCGGCGGTGGACCAGCCGCCGACCCGCCGCGCCGGTGGCGTCGCGCGGGGGGTCACCCGCCGAACGGGCGACCAGCAGCCCGGCCACCGGGCTCGCCAGGACCGCCACCGCCGCCGGCACCAGCGCCGCCGCGCCCAGGTCCCCCGGGACGACGGCCGCGGCGAGCGCGACGCCTGCCGCAGAGCCCGCCGCCGCGACCAGCGCCGCCTCCGTGCCGAGCTCGACGAGCGTCGCGGGCAGGGCCGACCCCCGTGCGCGCCGGAGCACGAGGTCCGGCTCCCGCCGCCGCGCGAGCACACGTGCGGCGAGCACCAGCAGCGCGGACGTCCCGGCGCCCACGGCGACGCCCAGGGCGAGCGTCTGCGCCCGGGCCGCGTCGACGTCCGCACGCACCCGCCCCAGCACGTCGTCGAGGCCCGTGAACAGGCTGCTGCTGGACGCGGCCTGCCCGAGCGCGGCCGGTGCGGCCTGCACGGCCGGCAGCTCGGCGAGCAGCCGGTCCGCGCGCTGCGCCGACAGCGCGCCCGCGGTCACCGGGAGGCGTACGACGCGCTGCACGTCGCGCGGGCCGACGGCCGCCAGCCCGTCGCGCAGCGACGCGTCCGAGAGGAGGGCGGCGACCTGGGTGGTGGTGGCCGGCCCCTGCCGCGTCACCCGTGGCCGCAGCACCTCGGGGGCGTCGACCCACCGCACGGGCGCGTCGGTGCCGGCCGGCCGGAACACCCCGGTGACCCGCAGCGTCAGGTCCGTTCCGTCCGCGCCGCTCAGCACCAGCGCCGACCCGGGCACGGCGCCGAGCACCGCCGCGGTCTCCTGCGACAGGGCCACCTCGGGGTCGCCCTCCGGCGCGTGCTCCGGGGACCGGCCCGACACCCAGGCGACCTGCGTCCCCGCCTGCCAGGCGAGGCGGACCGACGTCTCACCCGTGGGCCCCGGGGCGTCCCCGGGCCGCTCCCCCGCCACCTCCTGGAGGCGCAGCGCCCGCGACACCTCGGTGGTGAGCGGGTCACCCAGCACGGGACCGAACGTGGTCAGCGCGGCGGTGCGCACCGCGGCGGCGACGTCCGCGGCGGTCCCGGCGGGCTCGCGGTCCAGGCCGCCGTCGGCCCCCTCGTAGCCGACCGGACCGCTGAGGACCAGGTCGGCGTCCCGTCCCGCGTCCGCCACCGCGGTGCGGACGGCTTCGTCCTCGACCCGCGCGACCACCCGCGGCGCCGCCGCGGCCACAGCGGTGCCCACCGCGACGAGCAGCGCGAGCAGGAGCAGCGGCCCGGCCTGGGCCAGGGACCGTCGCGGGAGGGTGTGCAGGTCCGTGCCCGCCGCCCGGCGACGCCCGGGGGCGCGGGACCACGTCCGCGGCGCACCGGTGCGTGCGCGGTGCCGGGCCGTCACGCCGCGTCCCCGACCCGCAGGTGCGAGGCCGTGGCCCGCCGGACCAGCGCGCGCACCACGGGCAGCGTCACCACCGTCGCCCCGACGACGAGCGCGGCGAGCACGGGGCCCTGCACCGCCCACGGCCACACGACGACCGGGGGCGGCACGGGCGCCCCGCCGGACGCGGTGACGGTCAGGGCGGGAGCGAGCAGCCACGCCGTGGCCGCCCCGACCGCCGCCCCGGCCGCGACGCCCAGCACGTCCAGGACGGCGTGCTGGGCGGTGTGCGTGGCGGCGACCGCTCTCGGCGCCGCGCCGAGGGCGAGCAGGCGGGCGACCTCCGGCCCCCGGTCGTCGGCGGAGCCCGCGGCGTGCAGCACCGCGCCCACGAGGGCGAGCAGCACCGCGGCGCCGACGAGGAGGGCGAGCGCGGCGCCCACCGCAGCCTGCTGCGGCCCGTCGCGGAGCGCCGCCGCGACCTCGGCGCGCACCGTCACGTCGGCGCCCTGGTCCCGCAGGGCGGCGGCGGCGCCGGGCGCGGCCCCGTCGACCCACCAGCCGTCCACCAGCGTCGCCGTCTCCGCCTGCGCGAGGGCGGCCCGGGACAGCGCGTCGAGGTCCGCCAGCACGGCGGGGCCCTCCGGGGCGCCCGGCAGGTACGGCGCCACGCCGACGACCCGGGCGGGCACCGGCGTCCGGCCGACCAGCACCTCCAGCAGGTCACCCGCCCGCAACGACGAGCCCGACGCGAGGTCCTGGCTCACGAGCACCGGCAGCGCACCGGGCCGCGGGAACCCGCTCAGCACCAGGTCGGCGGGGCCGGCCGCCGCCGCGACGAGGTCGAGCGTCGCCCCCGCCTGCAGGCCCTCCCGGTCGACGGTCACGGACGACGTCGGCAGCGCGAGCGCGGAGGCCGTGGTCGGGGCCGCGCCCCAGGCGGCCCCGACCCCGCCGCCCGTCGCGGGGGCGTCCCACCCCAGGTGCACCCGGACCTGCGCCGGCGCCGCGCCCGACTCCGGGAGCGGCGCGTCGGCCCGCAGGTGGAGCAGCACGGCGGCCAGGGCACCGTTCCCGGAGGGCACGGCCGACGATGCGCGCCCCGGTGCCGCCGTGGGGACCAGCTCGTGGGTGCGGCCGTCGAGCGGCACCTCCTCGGTGCCCACCGCGGTGCGCACGCCCTGCTCGTCCTGCAGCACCAGCGTCACGGCAGCCGTGACCGGCACCACGCCGTCGGCGGTGCCCTCCAGCCGGAGCCCGACGGCCCCGCCCGCCTCCCCGAGCGCCAGGGTCGGCGCGGGGCTCCCCGGCGGGAGGCCGGCGGTCAGGTCGCGCCAGCGCGCCCCGTCCGGCAACCGGCCGTGCAGCGGGGCGTCGCGCGCCACGGCCAGCAGGCGGGTGGGCGCCTCGCCCGAGCCGGCGCCCACCAGGGTCCCGAGCGCGGTGACGCGGTCCACGGCCGGCAGGGCCGCCACCCCGCCGGCGGCGCGCACGGCCTCCCCCTGCTCCGCCGGCGTCCCGGCGAGGCCGGACGCCACCAGCTCGGCCGGGACCCGGACCTCGGCCTGCTCCCCCTGGGAGCGCACCGCCGTGGCCCACCACGACGTCCCGAAGGTGCCGCCCGCCGCCGCCAGCACCAGCAGCAGCACCGCCGCCGCCGGGCGCGGCCGGCGGGCCACGTCCAGCGCCGCGAGCGGCAGCACGAACCGGCGCGACCGCCGGGCCGACCGCTCCGCGCCGCGGGCCAGGAGCGGCACCGCGCGCAGCGCGAGCACCGACAGCGCCACGAGGCACAGGACCGGTGCGAGCGTGCGGAGCGCGTCCGACGTCCCGCCGCGCAGCCGCAGCACGACCACGGCGGCCAGCGCGACCAGCAGCAGGTCGGCGCCCGTGCGCGCGAACCGGCGCACGCCCTCGGCCCGGTGCGACGCCGCGGCGCCCGCGGTCGGCGCGCACAGCGCGAGCAGCAGCGCGAGCGCCCCCGCGGCGACGGTGCCGAGCAGGACGCCCGGGGGCGCCCCGACGGGTGGCAGCACCGGCACCACGGCCGCGCCGACCGCGTACAGGCCGAGCGACGCCGGGACCGCGAGCACGGCCGCGACCAGCACCACCACGCCCGCCTCGGCCGTCGCCGCCCGCAGCAGCCACGCCCGGCCCGCGCCGCGGTCCGCCAGCAGCGCGCGCTCGCCCGCCCGGCGCGCGGCGAGCAGCCGGCCGGCGAGCAGCAGCGCGGCGACGGCGAGCACACCGCACAGCAGGCCCGCGACGGCCGCCGCGGCCCCGGTGACGCCGTGCTGCGTGACGGCCGCCCGCAGCACCGCCGGGAGGGTGGTCCGGACCACGACGCGGTCCGCGGTCTCGCCGAGCCCGTCCGCCAGCTCGGTGCGCACCCCGGCGACCCGCCCGGCGACGCGGCTCAGCGTGCCGGCGCCGGCGCCGGCCGCGTGCGGGTGCACCGCCACCGCGACCGGTCCGGTGCCGGCCTCCCCGAGGACCCCGGCTGCCGCCCCCGGGGCGACGACCAGCGGCCCGTAGGCGGGCGACGTGCGGCGGTCCTGCGTCCCGGGGCGCCCGTGGTCCGGGTCGGCGCCCGCGCCGGCGAGCAGGTCGCGGGTCCACGGCGTCGCGTCACCGCCGGCACCCCGTGGCGCGTAGACGCCCGACACCCGGACGGCGAGCGCGGCGTCCGGCGCCGAGTCCGCGGACGGCCCGAGGCGGAGCACGTCGCCGACCGCCAGGCCGAGCGCCTCCGCCGCCGCGCGGGGCACGGCGACCGGCACCGGGCCGTCCGCGCCGCCCACCGCGCCGCCCGGCCACGTGCCCTCGACCAGGCGGGCGACGTCCTCGACCCCGGGAGCGTCCGCGAGGTACGCGAACGCCGGCCCGTCGGGGGGCGGCCCGTCGGACGCCGGCACCTCCTCGAGCGCCAGCAGCGGCGTCTCCGACCACACGGAGGAGTCCGCGGCCAGCGGCTCGAGCGCCCCCTCGAGCAGCGCCACCGCCCGGGCGGCCACGGCGGCGGCGTCCTCCCCGGGTGCCGGGTCGACCCGCGCCTGCACGGCGGTGGCGCCGGGCGGCGCGCCGGCGAGCGCGGCGTCCAGGGCGCCCGCCCGACCGGGCCCGAGCAGCAGGGCGCACGTGCCGAGCACGGTCAGCGCGACGAGGGCCGTCGCCGTGACCGCGAGCAGCAGGCCGGCCTGCGCCCGGGCACGGCGCAGCAGCAGCGCGAACGTCATGCCGGGGCCAGGCGGCCGTCGACCAGCCGCACCGCCCGGTCCGCCAGCCCGATCATCACCGGGTCGTGCGTGGACACCAGCGCCGCCATGCCCTCGGCCTCCACGACGGCACGGATCAGGGCCATGACTGCCAGCCCGGTCTCGCTGTCGAGCTGCCCGGTCGGCTCGTCGGCGATGAGCAGCCGCGGCGACCCGGCGAGCGCCCGGGCCAGCGCGACCCGCTGCTGCTGGCCGCCCGAGAGCTCGTCGGGGCGCAGGGCGGCGTGGCCCTCGAGCCCGACCAGCCGCAGCAGCAGCTCCACCCGGCGCTCGCGGTCCGCCACGGGCAGCGCCCGCAGGCGCAGCGGCACGGCGACGTTCTCCGCGGCGCTGAGCACCGGGACCAGCCCGAAGGTCTGGAACACGAACGCCACGACGTCCCGCCGCAGCCGCACCTGACCCGCGCGGTCCAGCGTGGACAGGTCGGTGCCGTCCACGTGGACGGAGCCGGCGTCCGGCCGGTCGAGCCCGCCGACGAGGTTCAGCAGCGTCGTCTTGCCGGATCCCGACCGCCCGACCAGGGCCACGAGCTCCCCGGGGGCCACGTCCAGGTCGACGCCGCGCAGGGCGTGGACCGCGGCGTGGCCGGTGCCGTACGTGCGCCGGACGTCGCGCACGCGCACGAGCGGTGCCGTCATGCGCCACCCTGCCGGGGGCGGTCGGGGCGGACCGACACGTGGTCGGCCTCGAGCGCCAGCCGGACCCGTCGGGTCAGGTCCAGCGCCTCCCGGTACTCCCGGGGCACCTGCACGCGGCCGGCCCGGTCCATCACCGCGTACTCCTCGGCGACGTCGCCCTGCTCCGCGTCGCGTCGGCGCAGCACCTCGCTGCTGGTGCGGCCGTCGCGGATGGCGACGGTGCGCTCGACCTGGCCGCTGACCCCGGGGTCGTGCGTGACGACGACGACCGCCGCGCCGGCGTCGGACCGCGCGGCGCGCAGCACCTCCAGCACCTCCTGGCCGGTCGCGGTGTCGAGCTCGCCCGTCGGCTCGTCGGCGAGCAGCAGGCGCGGGCCGTTCGCCAGCGCGACCGCGATCGCCACGCGCTGCTGCTCACCGCCCGACAGCTCGGCGGGACGCCGGTCAGCCGCGGACCGCAGCCCGACCAGGCCGAGCAGCTCGTCCGCGCGCCCGCGTGCCACGGGTCGCCGCCTGCCGGCGAGGGTGAGCGGCAGCATGACGTTCTGCCGCGCGGTCAGGTACGGGACGAGGTTCCGTGACGTCTGCTGCCGCACCGACCCGACGACGGTGCGGCGGTACGCGACGCGGTCCGCCCGCGACAGCGCTCCCAGGTCCCACCGCCCGACGCGCACCCGCCCGGCGGTGGGCACGTCGGCGGCCGACAGGATGCGCAGCAGCGTCGACTTGCCGGAGCCCGACGCGCCCACGACGGCGACCATCTCCCCCGCGTGGACCAGCAGGTCCAGGCCCTGCAGCGCCTGCACCTCGACGCCCCCGGTGCGGAACACGCGCACCACCGCGTCGCAGACCACGAGCGCGTCGCGCCCGAACTCCGCGGGCGCGCTCAGACGCGCACCGAGCTCCTCCACGACGCTGCGCTGCACGGGTGCCCCTCCTCGGACGCGACCCTGGATGCTAGCGCCGCCCGCGCCGTGTCGCGCAGGTGGCGTCACCCGGTCGGACCGGGCCGGGACTCGTGCCCCGGGCGGCCGTGCGTGCGGTTGCGCTCCTTGAGCTGGGACTCGTGGACGTGCCGGCGGCCGGCGACGAGCTCGTCCCGGACGCGGCGCTCGGCGTCGGCGAACGCCCGGTGGTAGCCGTCGTCGAAGTCCTCCACCACCTGGAACGTCCAACGCCCCGCGAGCACGTTGCGGCCGACCACCTCGGCGCGCACCTCCTCGGCGAGGTCGGGGTGACCCGCCGCCTCGAGCCGGTCCAGCGCCTCGGCCAGCTCCGCGTCCGCGCGCCCGATCAGCCGGTGGAACGCGTAGAGCATCCCGCGGGCGTGCTCGACGACCTCGAACGCGGCGGTCACTCCCCCGACCGCCTCGACCACCGCCTCGGGGACGCCGTCGGGCGGCAGGTGCGCGGCGTCGGGGCGGTCGGCGGCGGGGGCGTCGGGCTCGGCCATGCGCCCATCGTCGGCCGGGGCGCCGGGCCGTGCGACCCGGACCGCGCTCGTGTCGGTGGTCGGGTCGAGCATGGGCCCGTGTCCAGCCGTCCGGCCCGCCCCGCGCCCGGCGGAGCGCCGGGGCCACCCGTCGCCCCGCCGGCGGAGCCCGCGCCGCCGCGACGCGCCACGATCCTGCACGCCGACCTCGACGCGTTCTACGCCTCGGTGGAGCAGCGCGACGACCCGCGGCTGCGGGGACGGCCCGTCGCGGTGGGCGGCGGCGTGGTGCTGGCAGCCTCCTACGAGGCGAAGCGCCGCGGGGTCCGCACCGCCATGAGCGCGCGGCAGGCGAGGTCCCTGTGCCCGGGGCTCGTCGTCGTCCGGCCGCGGTTCGACGCCTACTCCGCCGCGAGCCGGGCGGTGTTCGCGATCTTCGAGGACACGACGCCCGCCGTGCAGGGCGTCTCGATCGACGAGGCGTTCCTCGACGTGCACGGCCTGCACCGGATCGACGCCCCGCCTCTCGCGCTCGCCGCGCGGGTCCGCGCCCGGGTGGCCCACGAGGTCGGCCTGCCGATCACCGTGGGGGTCGCGCGCACGCCGTTCCTCGCGAAGGTCGCGAGCCGCGTCGCCAAGCCGGACGGCCTGCTGCTGGTCGACCCGGCCGCCGAGGCGGCGTTCCTGCACCCGCTGCCGGTCGAGCTGCTGTGGGGCGTCGGCGAGGTGACGGCCGGCCGGCTGCGGGCGTACGGGCTGCGGACCGCCGGCGACGTCGCCGCGCTCCCGCGGGAGGTGCTCGTGGCCGCGCTCGGCCCAGCGCGCGGGCGCCACCTGCACGCCGTCGTGCACGGCGGCACGCCCGAGCGGCTCGAGACCGGCCGGCGCCGCGGCTCCGTCGGGGCGCAGCGGGCGCTCGGTCCCGGCCCGCACGCCCCCGACGACGTGCGCGCGGCGCTGCTCGGGCTGGTCGACCGGGTGTGCCGTCGCCTGCGCGCGGGGCACCGCCTCGCGCGGACCGTCGTGCTGCGGCTGCGGTTCGCGGACTACGGCACCGCGACCCGGTCGCGCTCGTTCCCCCACGCGACGTCCTCGGGCGCCGACCTCGCGGCCGCGGCCACCGCGCTGCTCGCGGACGCGGCCGGGCTGGTGCGGGAGCGGGGGCTCACCCTGGTCGGGGTGGCGCTCACGGGCCTCGAGCCGGACGACCACTGGCAGCCGACGCTCGACCTGGACGGCAGCGACCCGCGCGGGCTGGACGCCGCGGTGGACGCGGTGGCGCGCCGGTTCGGGGCGTCGGCGGTGGTGCGCGGCGCGCTCGTGCACCGCGGCACCGGGCTCGAGGTGCCGACGCTGCCCGACACCGGGGACTGAGCCCGGGGCCGGGTCGACGTCGGCCCCCCGGTGTCGCCGGAGGGCCGTCCCGCGTACCGTCGAGCGAGACCGCTCTCCCGGGTCGGGGACGTGCCCGGGGAGAACCGTGCCAGGGCAGGAGCGCGGAACCATGACCCACCCGACCGCCGTCGAGCACGCCCTCGCCGTGGGGACACCCGTCCGCTGCGGCGCCTACCGTCTGGACCTGACCACCGGCGCGTGGTGGTGGTCGGACCAGGTCTACGCCATCCACGGGTTCGCCCCGCACGAGGTCGTGCCGACGACCGAGCTGCTGCTCGCCCACAAGCACCCGGGCGACCGGGACCGCGTGGCCTGCACCCTCGACCCGGGGACCGGCCCCGGCGAGCCGTTCTCGTGCGTCCACCGCATCTGCGACGCGTCCGGGCACGAACGGCTGGTCGGCGTCGTCGGGGAGACCCAGGGCGGGCCGGACGGGGCCGCGGTCGCCGTGGGCGGCTACGTGACCGAGCTGACGGGCGTCGTCGACGACCACGCCCAGGCCGCCGCCACGGCGTCGATCGCCGCGGCGGCGCAGAGCAGGGCGGTCATCGACCAGGCGTGCGGCGCGGTCGCACTCGCCGGGCGCACGGACCCACGGACCGCGTTCCACCGGCTGCGGGTGGCGTCGAACGACGCGAACGTGCCCGTGCGGACGCTCGCCACCGCCATCGTCACCTCGCTGCCCGAGCTCGGCGGCGAGCCCGGGCGGCTCGTGGGGTTCCTCGACGCCCTGCTCGCGCCCACGCACCGCGCCGCCTGACGCCCCGGGGAGCGGGCGCCGCCCCGCCGGGGGACGATGGGCACCCGCCGCCGCGACGAGGAGCCCCATGCGCCAGCACGACGTGCCCCCGCGGGCCGGGCGCGCCGACGGGCGGCCGCCGGAGCCCGTCCCGCCCTCCAGCACGCCGTCCGTCCCGCCCTCCGCCGCGCCGTCCGCCACACGGCGCGCGACCGCGCTGCTCCGGGCGTGCCACCCCGCGCCGGCGGCGGCGGTCACGCTCTTCGCCGGGGCGTTCGCCGCCGGGGCCGCCGACGCGGGCCCGGGCCGGGCGCTGCTCGTCGCCGCCGCCGTGCTCGCGGGCCAGCTCTCCGTCGGGTGGTCGAACGACTGGATCGACGCGGCGCGGGACCGCGCGGTCGGGCGGGTGGGCAAGCCGGTGGTGTCCGGCGACGTCTCCCCCGCCGGGCTGCGCACCGCCGCGCTGGCGGCCGCCGCCGCGTGCGTGCTCCTGTCGGCCGCCCTCGGTGCCGTGCCGGGCGCGCTGCACGTCGGGCTCGTCGCCGTCGCCTGGGGGTACAACGCCGGTCTGAAGTCGACGGTGTGGTCCTGGGTGCCGTACGCCGTCGCGTTCGGCGGGCTGCCGTCGGTCGCGACGCTGGCCGTGGCGGACCCCGCACCGGCGCCGTGGTGGGTGACCGCGGGAGCGGCGGGGCTCGGCGTCGGCGCCCACCTCGCCAACGTGCTGCCCGACCTCGAGGACGACGCGGCGACCGGCGTGCACGGGCTGCCGCACCGGCTCGGGCGCCGCCGGACCGCGACCGGCGCCGCCGCGGTGCTGCTGGCGGCTGCGGCCGTCGTCGTCCTGGCCTCCCCCGGCACGCCCGGGGCAGGCGGGCTCCTGGCGCTCGCCGCCACCGCGGCGCTCGCGACGTCCGCCGCGGTGGTCGCGCTGCGCAGCCCGGCCAGCCGGTGGCCGTTCCGCGCGGCGATGCTCACCGCGGCAGTCGTCGTCGTGCTCCTGGTCGCGACCGGCTGACCGGCGCCGGGGCCGCCGGCGCCCCGCCCCGCCACCGGTCGCGAGCGCCCCTGCACGGGGGGAGGATCGCGCCATGTCCCGGATCCTCGCCGTCAGCCCGGCCCTCCCGCCGCACGCGTACCGCCAGGCCGAGATCACGGCGGAGATCGGCGGCCTGCTCACCCGGGACCCCGGGCGCCGGGCGCTGCTCGAGCGGGTCCAGGGATCGGCGGGGGTCGACACCCGGCACCTCGTGCTGCCGCTCGAGAAGTACGCCGGGCTCGGGTCGTTCGGGGAGGCGAACGACCTGTTCCTGCGCGAGGGGGCCGAGCTGGCCGCCGGCGCCGTGCTCGACGCCCTGCGGACGGCCGGGCTGCGGCCCGCGGACGTCGACCACCTGCTGTTCACGACCGTCACCGGCGTCTCCGCGCCGTCGCTCGACGCGCTGCTGGTGGAGCGGCTCGGGCTGCGACCGGACGTGCGGCGCTCGCCGTCCTTCGGGCTCGGCTGCGCGGGCGGAGCCGCGGGGCTCGCGCTCGCCCACGACCGGCTGACGGCCCACCCCGGCGACGTCGCCGTGCTGCTGTCCGTCGAGCTCTGCTCGCTGACGTTCCAGCAGGACGACGACTCGACGGCGAACCTCGTGGCCACCGGGCTGTTCGGCGACGGTGCCGCGGCCGCGGTCCTGGTGGGCGAGGAGCGTGCGGCCCGCGACGGCGTGGACGGTCCCCGGGTGGTCGGGTCGCGGAGCGTGCTGTACCCCGGCACCGCCGGGGACCTCGGCTGGCGCGTCGGCGAGCAGGGCCTGCGCATCGTGCTGTCGGGGGGCATGGCCGACACCGTCGCCGCGCACGTCTCGCAGGACGTCGACGCCCTGCTCGCGCCGCTCGGGGCGACCACCGCGGACGTCGCCCGCTGGGTCGTCCACCCGGGCGGCCCGCGCATCCTCGACGCCGTCGAGGACGCGCTCCGGCTGCCGCCCGAGGCGCTCGCCGTCAGCCGCGCGACGATGGCCCGCACGGGCAACCTGTCCTCCGCGGCCGTGCTGCACGTCCTGGCGGCGACTCCCCCGCCGGACGACGGCGGCCTCGGCGTGGTGCTGGCCTTCGGGCCGGGCGTCGGGGCGGAGCTGGTCGCGCTGCGCTGGGGGGCCGCGGCATGAGCTCGCTGGTGTGGTTCGACGTCCTCGTGGCGCTCACCGCGCTCGAGCGGCTCGCCGAGCTCGTCGTCTCGGCGCGCAACGCCCGCTGGTCCGTCGCCCGCGGGGGCGTCGAGTCGGGCCTCGGCCACTTCCCGGCGATGGTGGCGCTGCACACCGGGCTGCTCCTCGCGTGCGTGCTCGAGGCGCACCTCGCCGACCGCCCGTTCCTGCCGTGGCTCGGCTGGCCGGCGTTCGCGCTGGTCGTCGCCAGCCAGGCGCTGCGGTGGTGGTGCATCGCGACCCTCGGGCCGCGCTGGAACACGCGCGTGATCGTCGTGCCGGGGCTGCCGCTCGTCGCCGGCGGGCCGTACCGCTGGCTGCGCCACCCCAACTACGTCGCGGTGGTCGTGGAGGGCGTCGCGCTGCCGCTCGTCCACACGGCCTGGGTGACGGCGGTGGCGTTCACCGTGCTCAACGCGGTCCTGCTGCTGGGGTTCCGCATCCCCGCCGAGGAGCGGGCGCTCCGCCTGGCCGGCGAGCGCACGTGACCCCCGACGCCGACGTCCTCGTCGTCGGCGGCGGGCCGGTCGGGCTCGCCGCCGCGGTCGAGGCGCGGCTCGCCGGCCTGACCGCGCTGGTCGTCGAGCCGCGCCGCCCGCCCGTCGACAAGGCGTGCGGCGAGGGCCTCATGCCGCAGGCGGTCGGCGCCCTCGACCGGCTGGGGGTGCGGCCGCCGGGGCACCCGCTCGCGGGCATCGCGTACGTGCGGGACGCGCTGCGCGCCGAGCACCGGTTCGCGGGCGACCCGGGGCGCGGCGTGCGGCGGACGGTGCTGCACGGCGCGCTCGACCGGCGCGCGACCGAGCTCGCCGTGGCGCGGCACCCCGCGAAGGTGGTCGACGTGGACCAGGACCGTGCGGGCGTCACGGCGCGCTGCACCGACGGGCGCGAGGTCCGGGGCCGCTGGCTGCTGGGCTGCGACGGCCTGCACTCCGCGGTGCGCCGGCTCACCGGCCTCGAGGCCCCGCCGCCCCGGCGCCGGGTGCGGCGGTTCGGCGTCCGGCGCCACTACCGCGTGACGCCCTGGACCGATCTCGTCGAGGTCCACTGGGGCCGCCGGACCGAGGCGTACGTCACGCCCGTCGGGCCGGACCTGGTCGGGGTCGCGCTGCTCGGACCGTCCCCCATCGACGTCGACGACGAGCTCGCGGCGATGCCCCGGCTCGCCGAGCACCTCGAGGGGGCCCCGGTGGAGGCCGCGGACCGGGGGGCGGGGCCGCTGCGCCAGCGCACCCGGGCGCGCGCGTGCGACCGGGTGCTGCTGGTCGGCGACGCATCGGGCTACGTCGACGCGCTCACCGGCGAGGGCCTGCGCCTGGGGTTCGCCCAGGCCCGCGCCGCGATCACGCACCTCGACGACCCGGACGGCTACGAGCGGGCGTGGTCGGCCGCGACGCGCGACTACCGCCTGCTCAC
This sequence comes from Cellulomonas olei, assembly GCF_039548315.1. NCBI lineage: Bacteria > Bacillati > Actinomycetota > Actinomycetes > Micrococcales > Cellulomonadaceae > Cellulomonas > Cellulomonas olei. The sequence goes on along the minus strand of NZ_JBCLVN010000011.1, from coordinate 26,670 downwards.
GTCCGCGCTCGTGGCCGCGGCGACGTCCCCGCTGCGCGGGGCGCTCGTGCCCGCTGCGGTCCGGCTGCCCCCGGTGTTCGCCGCCGCGGTCGAGCGGCTCGCGCGCTGAGGCACCGCGCCGGGCGGGCGCGCGCAGGGGCGGGCAGGGGCGGGCACTGCCCCGCCCCGCCGCGCGTTGCGACGGAGGCGCGGCGGCGCAGCGGCGCGGGTGGCGCACTGGCACAGCGGCGCGGTCAGCGCCGTGCGGTCGCCCGCATCCGCCACAGGAGCCACAGGAAGTACGGCGTGCCGACGACGGCCGTGACCAGGCCCGCCGGGAGCTGCGCCGGGGCGATCGCCGTCCGGCCCACCGTGTCGGCGACGCACACCAGCGTGGCGCCGAGGACGACCGTCATGGGCACCAGCCACCGGTGCCTGCGGCCGATCACCATCCGCGCCGCGTGCGGGGCGACCAGGCCCACGAACGCCACCGGGCCCATCGCCGCCGTGGCCGCGGCCGTCAGCAGCACGGCCACCGCGACGTGCAGGCGGCGCGACCGCGGCAGGTCCACGCCCAGCACCCGCGGGGTGACCTCGTCCACCTGCACGAGGTCCACGTCGCGGTGCGTGCGGGCCACGACCAGCCCCGCGGCGGCGAGGGCGACGACGAGCGGCACGATCTGCGGCACGCCCGCGCCGAACGTGGACCCCCCGAGCCACGTGATCGCGCGGTTCTGGTTCCACGGGTCGGTGCGGACCAGCAGCAGGGTCGTCACCGCGCTGGCGGCCGCACCGGTCCCGAGGCCGACGAGCACCAGGCGACCCGACGCCATGCCGCTGCCCGCGGTCGCGCCGAACACCAGCAGGCCGGCCAGCACCGCGCCGAGCACCGCCCCCGCGAACACCGCGGCGAAGGCGGGGCCGGGCACGGCGACGATCACGGCCACGGCGCCGAGCCCGGCGGCGTGCGCGATGCCGAGCACGCCGGGGTCGGCGAGCGGGTTACGGGTGACGGCCTGTACGAGCAGACCGGCCAGCGCCAGGCACGCACCGGCGAGCAGCGCGACCGCCACCCGGGGCACCCGCGAGTCCAGGACGATGTCGAGCCGCACCGACGCCCGGCCCGCGAGCCAGTTCTGCACGTCGCCCAGCAGCACCGTGGAGTCACCCAGCAGGACACCCGCCACCACGGCGGCGACCGCCAGCAGGACGGCGCCGCCGAGCAGGAGCGCGGGCGCCCGCCGCGCCAGCGCGCTGCCCGAGCGCAGGGTGACGAGCGTGTCGGGCTCGAGGGCGGCGCGCGCCCGGCGGGCGAGGAGCACCAGCGCGACCGCGCCGATGAGGCTCGTGACCACACCGGTCGGCACCGTCACGCCGCTGACCGGCCCGAAGAGCTGCCGCAGCGCCACGTCCGCCGTCAGCACCAGGGCCGTGCCGGCGACCGCGGCGGCCGGGATCAGCACCCGGTGGCGCGTCAGCGGGCGGACCCACGTGGCCAGCAGGCGCACGAGCAGCGGCGCGCACAGGCCGACGAACCCGATGGGTCCGGTCACGGCCACCGCGCACGTTGCGAGCAGCACCGCGAGCACGACACCGACCAGCCGCGTGCGCGCGACGTCGACCCCGAGCGACCGCGCCGCGTCGTCGCCGAGCTGCAGCAGGTCCAGGCGCCGCCCCAGGACGAGCAGGCCGACCAGGGCCGCGGCCGCGACCGGCGCGATGCTGCGGACGGTGCCCATGCCGTTCTGCCCGAGCGAGCCCGCTCCCCAGGCGAACAGCCCCTGCGTCTCCCACGGGAACAGCACCAGCAGGGCCTGCGTCACCGACGCGAGCCCCAGCGTGATGGCCGACCCCGCGAGCACCAGGCGCACCGGCGAGGCCGCCGGGCCCCCGGAGAGCCCGATCACGACCCCGGCCGCGGCCAGGCCGCCCGCGAACGCCACCGCGACACCCGGCAGCGCGCCCAGCGAGGCGCCCGCCACCGCCGCGACCGTCACCGCGAGGTGCGCTCCGGCGTTCACCGCGAGCGTGTCCGGCGCCGCGAGCGGGTTGCGCGCGATGCCCTGCAGCGCGGCGCCGGAGGCCCCGAGCGCGCAGCCGACCAGCACACCGGCCGCGAGCCGGGGCAGCCGCGACGCCGTGACCACCGCCGCGGCCTGGTCCAGGTCGCCCTGGCCCGTCAGCGCGCGCCACAGCTCGCCCACGGTGACGTCGGCTGTCCCCTGGGTCAGGTGCCACGCGGCGGCCACGACGAGCCAGGCCACGAGCAGGCCGAGAGCGACGCCGGTGCGGACCGGCTGACGCGGCGCGGCACCGCCGGGCCGGGCGGCGCCGTCCCCGCCCGGCAGCGGAGAGGGGACGGCGCCGCGCCGGGTGCCGGCGCGAGGTGGCGAGGTGGTCACGGCGCGGGCGTCACTCGGCGGTGAGCTGCGCGACGAGGTCGTCCGACCAGCCGGCCAGCGACTCGGGACCGCCGTATGCCCAGATCCCGACGCCCGCGCGGTGCACGTGGTCCCGCTGGACGAAGGGCAGCGACTGCCACACGGGGTTGTCGGCGAGCGTGGTCGCGACCACGTCGTCCTCGTCGTCGTTGCCCCAGTACAGGAAGCGGGTGTCCTCCGGCAGCGCCGTCAGCCCCTCGACGTCCACGTACGACAGGCCGTACGCGTCGTCGCCCGGGTCCTCCCAGGCGGCCGCCAGGCCCATCTCGTCCGCCACGGCCTGGAACGCCGTGCGCGGGCCGTGCATGCGGATGGTCACGTTCGCGCCCTCGGCGTACGGCGAGGCGAACACCACGGGCGTGCCCTCCAGGCCGGCGTCCGCGATCGCGGCCGCGTTCTCGTCGATGGTCGCCTGCGAGGCCGCCATGACGTCGTCCGCGGCGTCGTCCTGGCCGACGAGCGTCGCGATGCTCCGGAACGTCTGCTCGACGTAGCCGAGCGGGTCGGAGGCGTCGGCCCCGTCGAACAGGGCCACCGGGGCGATGCGCTCCATCTGCTCCATGGCCCCCTCGGGGATCGAGGAGGTCACGCCGACGATGAGGTCGGGCTCGAGCCCGGCGATCGCCTCGACCGACGGCTCGCCGCGGGTGCCGACGTCCTCGGGCTCGCCCTGCAGCGGCACGACGGTGCCGACCCAGGAGGTGTACCCGGCGACGTCTGCCGCGCCGACCGGCGTGACGCCGAGCGACGTCAGCATCTCGGTCTGCATCCACTCCAGGGACACGACGCGGGTCGCGGGGGCGTCGAGCTCGACGGTCTCACCGCGGTCGTCGGTGATGGACACCGGGCCGGAGGCGGCCGAGGTGCTCGGTGCGTCGGAGGCGGGCTCGTCGGTGGTGCCGCAGGCCGCCAGCAGGGCCAGCGCCCCCACGGCGGCCAGCGCCGTGAGCGTGCGTCGGGTGGTCATCGTTCCTCGTGTCTGCGCGGGTGGGATGGGCGCCCGCGCGTCGCGCCCCGGTGAGGCCGCGCCGGTGGCGCGGCGGTGGTCGTGGTGGTCGTGGTGGTCGAGGCCCCGGCGAGGCGTGGCCGTCGTGGGCCGGCCGCGGCTCCCGCCGGCCGTGGCCGCCCGGCAGGAGCGGCCCTGCCCCGGACCGGCCGCGGGGCCTGCGCCGCGGCGCACGGTCGGTCGCGCGCCGCGGCGGCGGCCCGTCAGGCCGGGACCGCGGTGGGCGCCCGGTCGGTGGCCGCGGGCGCCAGGCACCGGAGCTGCAGCCGCGGGGTGTGGACGGCGACGTGGCCCGTGCCGGGGTCGGTGCGGACCTCCACGTCGATCTCGTACACGTCGCTGAGCAGGCGCGACGTCAGCGCCCGGTCCGGTGTCCCGTCCGCGACGACCCGGCCGGCGTGCAGCACGAGCACGCGGTCCGCGACCGCCGCGGCCTGCTCCAGGTCGTGCAGCACCACCCCGACGGCGACGTCGTGCACGTCGGCGAGCGAGCGCACCAGCTCCAGGACCTCCACCTGGTAGCGCAGGTCGAGGTGGTTCGTCGGCTCGTCCAGCAGCAGCACGCCGGTGTCCTGCGCGAGCGCGGACGCGAACCAGACCCGCTGCACCTGGCCCCCGGACAGCGCGTCGACGTCGGCGTCCGCGAGGTCGGCGATCCCCGCGAGCACCAGCGCCCGGTCCACGGCCTCCCGGCCCGCGGGGTCGGTCCCCCGCCAGCCGCTGCGGTGCGGGTGCCGGCCGAACTCGACCGCGTCGCGCACGGTGATGCCGGCCGGTGTCGGCCGGGACTGCGCCAGCAGCGTGACCCGCCGGGCGAAGTCGCGCGCCGAGAGCGCACCGGCGTCGGCGTCGTCCAGGGTGACGCGCCCCGCGGACAGCCGCTGCAGCCGCGCCATGCCCCGCAGGAGCGTCGACTTGCCGGAGCCGTTCGGCCCCACGAGCGCGGTGACCTGCCCCCGGGAGAGCGTCACGCTCGCCCCGGTGACGACGGGGTCGCCGCCGTAGCCGATGCTGACGTCGGCGGCGGACATCGCGGTGGCGGTCTCGAGCACGCCGCCGACCTTAGCCAAGCCTTACCTCATCAGGCAATCACCGGCGCTCAGCCCGCGAGATGGCCCCAGCGTCCCGCGAGCTCCTGCCACGGCCCGACGGCGGCCACCGCTCCCTCCTCCAGGACCACGACCCGGTCGGCCCGCGCGAGCGCGGACCTCTTGGCCGAGGCGCCCACCACGGTGGTCCCCCGGGCGCGGAGCGACTGCCAGAGCTCGATCTCGGTCGCGGCGTCGAGCGCGCTCGACACGTCGTCCGCGAGCAGCAGCTCGGACCGGGTCGCCAGCGCCCGCGCGAGCGCGAGCCGCTGCACCTGGCCGCCCGACAGGCGCACCCCGCGGTGACCCACGAGGGCGTCCGGTCCGCCGGCGTCCGCGACGTCGTCGCCGAGGCGGGCGTCCTCGACGGGCCCCGCCACGTCCCGGTCCGCGTGGTCGAGCCGCACGTTGTCCGCGAACGTGCCGGACAGCACGCGCGGCACCTGCGCCACGTGGGCGACCCGACCGGGCCGGAGGAACTCCTCCGGGTCGTCCACCTCCGTGCCGTTCCACGCCATGCGGCCGGTGTGCGTCATGAGCCCGGCGAGGGCCGACAGCAGGCTCGACTTGCCCGACCCGACGCGACCGAGCAGGAGCACCAGCTCGCCGCGCCGCACGGTCAGGTCCACCCCCGCGACGCCGACGGTCCCGTCGTCGTGCACCGCGGACAGCCCGCGCAGCTCCAGGTGCTCGAGGCGGTCGCGCCCGTCGGCCCGCGGCGCCGGCGCCGCACCCTCGGGCAGGTGGACGCCCGGCGGGACGGCGCACAGGTCGGCGCCGCCGGCGAACTCGGCGGTGGCCCGCTGCCAGGCGCGGGTGCCGGGCGCCTCGGTGACGACCGCTCCCGCGACGACGCCGAACCAGTTGAAGCCGGCGACCGCACCGGCGACCAGCAGGGTCGACGCGAGGTCCCACACGCCCCCGAGCAGCGCGGCCCAGGACACGACCACGCCGGCCTGCACGGCGACGATCGGCACGCCGTCCAGCACCGCCTGCACCCGGTGCTCGCGCACCGCCGCCTCCACCCGGCCCGAGTCCACCCGCCGCAGGTGGGCGTGGACGTCCGGCGTCCGCGCCGCGAGCTTCACCGTGCGCGCGGCGTCCAGCGCCGAGACCAGCGCCCGCCCGAACGTGGCGCGGGCCGCCGCCGAGCGGGTGGCGGACCGGCCCGCCGCCCGGCGTCCCGCGAGGGCGCAGGCGGCGCCGACGACGAGCACGCCCAGCAGGACCGCTCCCGCCAGCAGGGACCACGACAGCACGGCGGTGACGGCGACCAGCACCAGGCCGTTGGCGAGGTCGACCCACCGGTCCGCGTACCGCGCGAACCGGTCGGCGTCGAGCGCCCGCGCGACCACCTCCCCGGGCGGCGTTCGACGCAACCGGTGCTGCTGCGTCTGGCCGACCAGGACGGCCATCCGGACGCGCAGCAGCACCTCCACCCACCAGCGCGGGTAGAGCCGGAACGCCAGCGCGCCGCACGGCGCGACCAGCAGCAGGAGGACGACGAGCACCGCGACGAGCGCCGCCGGCGCCTCGCCCGCGCGCAGCCCCTCGACCGTGCGGCCCCACAGGAACCCCGTGACGGCGCCCTGGGCCGCCACCAGGCTCGCGGCCAGGAACAGCAGGCCGCCGCCGATGCCCCAGCGCGGCGTGACGCGCAGCGCGTGGGCGATGCCGCGGGCCAGGCTCAGGCCGGGACCGGGCTCGCGCAGCTCCGGGGGCGGGCCGGAGCGGCGGCGGACGCCGACCGACCCCGTACCGTCCGCCTCGCCGTCCGGGACGACCTCGTCGGTCACCTCGGCGCCCGTCACCTCGTCGCCGGTCACCTCGACACCCGTCACCTCGACACCCGGTGCGTGCTCGCGCTCGGTCCCGTCGCTGCGCGACGCGATCAGCAGCGTCCGGAACGGCCCCTCGGCCGCCGCGAGCACGGCGCGCGGCCCCTGCTGGACGACCCGGCCGTGGTCCAGCACGACCACCTGGTCGGCCCGGTCCACCGTGCCCAGGCGGTGCGCGACGAGCACGCCCGTGCGCCCCCCGAGCAGCCGGTCCGCGGCCGCCACGACCCGGGCCTCGGTGAGCGGGTCCATCCGCGCGGTCGCCTCGTCGAGCACGACCACCTGCACGTCGCGGACGAGCAGGCGCGCGAACGCGACCAGCTGCTCCTCGCCGGCCGACAGGGTGGTGCCGCCGGGTCCGAGCAGCGTGTCCAGCCCGTCGGGGAGGCCGGCCACCCACTCCTCGAGGCGCAGCTCGCGGACGGCCGCCTCGACCTGGGCCCGCGGCACGTCGGCGAACAGCGCGACGTTCTCGGCCAGCGTGCCGGCGAGGATCTCGGTGCGCTGCGTGACGACGCCGACCGCCGCCCGCAGCTGCCGCAGGTCCAGGTCGCGCACGTCGACACCGCCGAGCAGGACGGTGCCGCGCGGCGGCTCGACGGCGCGGGACAGCAGGGCGGCGAGCGTGGTCTTGCCCGAGCCGGTGCGCCCGACCAGGGCGACCGTCTGCCCCGCGGGGACGCGCAGCGAGACGTCCCGCAGCGCGAACGCACCCTCCTCGTAGGCGAAGTGGAGGTCGCGCAGCTCCAGCCCGACCGGCCCGGACGGCACGGGGAGCCCGCCCTCCGGCTCCGGCGGGGACTCGAGCAGCTCCCGGATGCGGATCGCCGCGCCGATGCCCTCCTGGAGGTCTGGCAGGTTGCGCGCCAGCTGGTCGAACTGCCCGACGAACGACGCGGTGACGAGGAACAGCGTGACCAGCTCGGCCACGGACAGCCGGCCGCCGGCGGCCAGCGCCACGCCCGCCACGGCGACCGCCCCGAGCAGGGCGTGCAGCAGCATCCCGGCGCGGGCCGTCATGAGCGTCTCGACGGCGAGCACCCGGTCGAGCGTGCGGTGCACGAGCGCCGAGGACTCCGCGAGCCGCCGCACCGCGAACGCCTGCCCGTGGCTCGTGCGCAGGTCGTCGCGCGCCGCCACGGCCTCCTCGAAGGCCGCCGCGTTGTCGGTCCAGGCGCGCTCCTCGACGACCTTGCGGCGCGCGATCTCGCCCAGGGACGGCCGGACGACGAGCACCGTCAGGGCCCCGAGCAGCGGGAAGAGCACCCACGCGGGCCACCACGTCACGCCCGCGACCACCCAGAGCGGGACGCAGCCGACGACGGTGCGGCCCATGCCCCAGACCTGCCGCCGCACCAGGGCGCCGACCGCGTGCGTGTCGTCGTCGACCCGGTCCAGCACCTCACCCACGGCCTGCTCGGTGAGCGTCGCGAGCGGCTGGTGCAGCGCCGCGCTGAGCAGGTCGCCGCGCAGCCGGCCCTCGGCCCGGTCCACGACCCCGGCCCACACGACCTGCCCGACCGAGTCGACGAGCGCCGCCCCCACCAGGCAGAGCGCGAGCAGCGCGAGCCCCGTGCCCGTCGGGTCCTCCGCCAGGCGCCCCGCGACCACGGCGCCGAGCGCGGACCCGACCGCGCCGACGGTCAGCGCGGTGAGCGCGAACGCCGCGGCCCGGCCGCCGAGGCGGCGCACGTCGAGGCGGCGGGCCCGGTCGTCGGGACGGCGGGGCGCGTCCGGCGTCGGCGGAGCGGTGGCGGTGGTGGCGGTGCTGGTCATCGTCCGACGACCCTAGGCACCGGGTCCGACACTCCCCCACACTTTTCCACCGGCGGGCGGCCGCGCCGTCGTCTCCCGGGTGATCCCGGTCGCTACCGTGGGCGCCGTGATCGTGTGGACCACCGCCTTCCTCGACGGCGGAGCAGCGGCCTGGCCCGCCACCCTCGACTTCTGGACGCGGGCGACCGCCACCCGGCTCTCGGCGCCCCGTGGCCCCGACGACGAGTTCGTCACCCTGCTGCCGGACGACGGCGTCGCGTTCCTGCGCGCGCAGCGCACCACCACCGGCGCGCCGCGCGTGCACCTGGACCTGCACGTCGACGACGTGCGGCGGGCGGCGGACGACGCGGTCGCGCTCGGCGCCCGGCAGATGCTGAGCGCCCGGCACGTCCTGCTGAGCTCGCCGGGCGGCCTGCCGTTCTGCGTGGTGGCGGCGGACGGGATCGAGGGACCCCGCCCCGCACCGCGGCGGTGGACGGCGCCGGACGGCCGCAGCCACACGAGCCTCCTCGACCAGCTCGCGGTGGACGTGCCCGCCGACCGGTGGGAGCCGGAGGTCCGGTTCTGGCAGGCGCTCACCGGGTGGGCGGCGCGTCCCCACGACCCCGGCGCGTCGCTGGTGCCGCTCGTCCGCGGGGACGGCATGCCGCTGCGGATCCTGCTGCAGCGTCTCGACGAGCCCACGGGTGCGGTGCGGGCCCACCTCGACGTCGCGTGCGACGACCGGCCGGCCGAGACCGCGCGGCACGTGGGGCTGGGCGCGCAGGTCGAGCGCGTCCGCGAGCGGTGGACTGTGCTCGTGGACCCGGCCGGGCGCCGCTACTGCCTGACCGACCGGGACCCGGCGACCGGCGAGGGCTGACGATCAGCGGCGCGGCCGGTCGACCAGCGCCGCCGTGCCCGCCGCGAGGACGCCGGTGACCAGGGCCACGGACGGCCAGGCGCCCAGGTGCGGCGCGAGCAGGTGGGACGCGACGAAGCAGCCCGCGCCGAGGACGAGCACCCCGGCGACCCGCGCCGGGCCGGCGGTCGGCAGCGCACGCCAGCCGCTCCACGCGACCCCCGCGACCAGGACGGCGCCGCCCACGGCGCGCACGCCCGTCGCCTGGGCGGCGGCGAAGCCCCCGGCGAGGGTGGCCGCCGCGACGACCGCCGTCGGGACCCGCGGCCACGGTCCCCGGGGCACCGCCGGGGTGGCCGAGCCGGTGCGGGAGGGGTTCGCCGGAGACGTCATGCGCCCATCCTGCCCCGGCCCACCCGCCGCGGCCTCGTCCGGGCCCGGCGCGCTCACCGCCGCCGGGCCCGGACGCTCCGCGCGGGTCAGACCTGCTCCTCCACGACCGCCCCGGCGAACTGCGACTGGTACAGCCGGTGGTAGGCGCCCCCGGCCTCGATGAGCGCCTCGTGCGTGCCCTGCTCCACGATCGCGCCGTGCTCCATGACGAGGATCAGGTCCGCGTCGCGGATCGTGGACAGCCGGTGCGCGATGACGAACGACGTCCGCCCCTCGCGCAGCGACGCCATGGCGTGCTGCAGCAGCCGCTCCGTGCGCGTGTCGACCGACGACGTCGCCTCGTCGAGGATCAGCACGGACGGCTGGGCCACGAACGCGCGCGCGATCGTGATCAGCTGCTTCTCGCCCGCGGACAGGTTCGCCGCGTCCTCCTCCAGCACGGTGTCGTACCCGTGCGGCAGGGAGTGGACGAACCGGTCGACGTAGGTGGCCTGCGCCGCGGCGAGGACCTCCTCGTCGGTGGCCGACTGCCGGCCGTAGCGGATGTTCTCCCGGATGGTGCCGGAGAACAGCCACGGGTCCTGCAGCACCATGCCCGTGCGGGCGCGGGCGTCGTGGCGGCTCAGCTCCGCGATGTCCTGGCCGTTGACGAGGATGCGGCCGCCGTCGAGCTCGTAGAACCGCATGAGCAGGTTGACCAGCGTCGTCTTGCCCGCGCCGGTCGGCCCGACGATCGCGACCGTCTGCCCGGGGCTGACGGTGAACGACAGGTCGGTGATGAGCGGCTGGTCCGGGCTGTAGGAGAACGACACGTGCTCGAACTCGATGGTGCCGTCGCCGTCGGCGGGCGCCGGGGCGTCCGCCGCGTCCGCGCTCTCCTCGTCCTCGTCGAGCAGCTGGAACACCCGCTCGGCCGAGGCCGTGCCGGACTGGACGACCGCGGCCATGCCGCCGAGCTCGGACAGCGGCTGCGTGAACATCTGCGTGTACTGGATGAACGCCTGCACGCTCCCCAGACGCAGGCTGCCGTTGGCGACCATGAGGCCGCCGAGCACCGCGATGCCGACGTACGTGAGGTTGCCGACGAACGACATGCCCGGCCAGATGATCCCGGACAGGAACTGCGCCCGGAACGACGCCCGGTAGAGCTCCTCGTTCTCCGCGCGGAACCGGTCGGCGAAGTCGCGGCGGCGGCCGAACACCTTGACGAGCGCGTGGCCGGAGAACGACTCCTCGACCCGGGCGTTGAGGCGGCCGACCTTGCGCCACTGCAGCCCGAAGGCCTTCTGGGACTTCGGGCCGATCACGCCGAAGATCACGCCCATCAGCGGCAGCGACACCAGCGCGACCAGGGCGAGCTGCCACGAGATCGAGAACATCATGACCAGCACGCCGATGACCGTGAGGATCGAGGTCAGCGCCGTGGACAGCGACTGCTGCATGGTCTGCGTGATGTTGTCGATGTCGTTGGTGACGCGGGAGATCAGCTCGCCGCGCTGCACGCGGTCGAAGTACGCCAGCGGCAGCCGGTTGATCTTCTGCTCGACGGCCTCGCGCAGCCGCCACATCGCCCGCACCATGACGACGTTGATGATGTAGCCCTGCCCCCACATGAGCAGGGCGCTCGCCACGTACAGCGCGAGGACGGTCAGCAGCAGGCGCCCGAGGTGGTCGAAGTCGATGCCCTGCCCGGGCACGAGCCGGTCCATGGCCGCGACCATGTCGGCGAGGCGGTCCTGCCCGTCGAGGCGCAGCCCGGCGACGGCCTGCTCCTGCGTGATGCCCTCCGGGAGCTGCCGCGACACGAAGCCCGTGAACACCGCGTCGGTCGCGCGCCCGAGGATGCGCGGGGCGAGCACGGTCAGCACGACGCCCGCGGCGCCCATGAGGGTCACGGCGACGAGCGCGAGCCTGTAGGGGCGCAGCAGCCCGAGCATCCGGCCGAACGACTCCTTGAAGTTGTCGGCCTTCCCGGGGGCGACGCCCTCCCACGAGTCGGACGCGATCCGCGCCTGCTCGCCGAGCTCGATCTCGAGCTTCTCGTCCTCGGTCAGCGTCTGGTCGCTCATCGGCCGGCCTCCACGGAGAGCTGGGACTCCGCGATCTCGCGGTAGGTCTGGTTGGTGGCGAGCAGCTCCTCGTGGGTGCCCAGGCCGGCGACGCGGCCGTCCTCCAGCACGAGGATCGCGTCGGCGTCGGTCACGGTCGAGACCCGCTGGGCGACGACGATCTTCGTGACCTCGGGCAGCTCGCGCCACAGCGCCTGCCGCAGGCGGGCGTCGGTCGCGAGGTCGAGCGCGGAGAACGAGTCGTCGAACACCAGCACCTCGGGCCGGCGCACGAGGGCCCGCGCGATCGCGAGGCGCTGCCGCTGGCCCCCGGAGACGTTGGTGCCGCCCTGCGCGATGCGCGCCTCGAGCCCGCCGTCCATCTGCGAGACGAAGTCGCTGGCCTGGGCGATCTCCAGCGCCCGCCACAGGTCGCGGTCGGAGGCGTCCTCCTGGCCGAGCCGGAGGTTGGACGCGACCGTGCCGGCGAACAGGAACGGCCGCTGCGGGACCAGGCCGATGCCGGCCCACAGGTCCTCCAGTGCGGCGTCCCGGACGTCGACGCCACCGACGCGCACCGTGCCGCCGGTGGTGTCGAACAGCCGCGGGACCAGCGACACGAGCGTGGTCTTGCCCGCGCCCGTGGAGCCGATGACGGCGACCGTCTGCCCCGGCCGGGCCGTGAAGGTGATCCCCGACAGCACGGGGTGCGCGGCCTCCGGGTAGGCGAAGGTCACGTCCTCGAACGCGACCTCCCCCGGGCGGGGGCGCCCGCGCACGGGCTGCTCGGGCTCGGCCAGCGTCGACGTGCTCGCCAGCACCTCCGCGATGCGCTCGGCCGAGACGGCGGCGCGCGGGATCATCACCGTCATGAAGGAGGCCATGAGGACTCCCATGAGGATCTGCCCGATGTACTGCATGAACGCGAGCAGCGTCCCGATCTGCACGTTCCCGTTGTCGACCTCGATGCCGCCGAACCAGATCACGCCGACGACCGTGACGTTGAGGACGAGCATCGCCAGCGGGAACAGCAGGACGAACAGCGAGCCGATCTTGCGGCCGACCACCATGATGTCGGTGTTCGCGACCCGGAACCGGTCGGCCTCGATCGACTCCCGGACGAATGCGCGCACCACCCGGACGCCCGTGAGCTGCTCGCGCATGATCCGGTTCACCGCGTCGAGCTTGCCCTGGTAGGACCGGAACAGCGGCACCATGCGGCTGATGATGAGGCCGGCCACCACGAGCAGGACGGGCACGGACACGGCGATCAGCCACGACAGCCCGACGTCCTGGCGCAGCGCCATGATCACGCCGCCGATGGCGAGCATCGGTGCGGACACCAGCATGGTCGCGCCCATCATGGTGACCATCTGGACCTGCTGGACGTCGTTGGTGTTGCGGGTGATGAGGGAGCCGGCGCCGAACTGCGAGATCTCGCGCTCGGAGAACCCGCTGACGCGCCCGTAGACGTCGTCGCGGATGTCCCGGCCGGCCTGCATGGCGGCGCGGGCGGCGAAGTACGTCGCGACGATCGCCGCGAGGATCTGCCCGAGCGACACGGTCAGCATGAAGGCGCCGGTGCGCCAGATGTAGCGGGTGTCGCCCTGGGCGACGCCCCGGTCGACGATGTCGGCGTTGAGGCTGGGCAGGTAGAGCATCGCGAGCGCGGAGCCGAGCTGGAACACCAGCACGCCCGCGAGGAGCCATCGGTAGGGACGCAGGTAGCGCCAGAGCAGTCGGGCGAGCACGGGGGTCTCCATGGTCGAGGCGGCGAGGTCACGGCCACGGCCGGTGGGGGGACCGTCCGTATCGGCGAGCACGAGGGTACGCACCGGCACCGACACTCTCCGCCGGTTTTCGCCTCCGGCGTCGCGGACGTGCGAACCGGGCGCCGGAGTCAGGGGCGCGGCGACGCCCGCCCGACCGCACCCGGTGCACGGTCACGCGCGCCGCCACGGGCGTGCACCAGCAGCACCGCCACCGCCCCGGCGGCCGCGACCGCTCCCGCACCGAGCGCGAGCCCGCCGTACCCGGCGGCCGCCAGCACGAGGCCCGCGAGGGCGCCGCCACCGGCTCCGGCGGCGGACATGAGCGCGTCCGACAGGCCCTGGATCGCCACGCGGCCGTCGCCCGGGACGGCCGCGGCGATGATGCTCGACCCGGCGACGGTCGCCGCGGACCACCCGAGGCCGAGCAGCACGAGGCCGGTCGTCACCACGACCGTGCTCGCCCCCGACGCGGCGGCGGCCAGGGCGGCGACGACCAGGACGCCCAGCCCCCCGACGAGGACGGCGAGCGGGCCGAGCCGGTCGCTCAGCCACCCCATGACCGGGGCGAGGGCGTACATCCCGGCGATGTGCAGGCTCACCGTCAGCCCGACCACGGTCACCGTCGCGCCGTGCCCCGCCATGTGGACCGGCGTCATGGCCATCACCGCGACCATGACCGCGTGCGCCACGACGACGCCGAGCAGCGCCGCGACCGCGCGCGGGAACCGCGCCAGCGTCGCGACGGCCAGGCGGAGCGGGACGTGGTGACGGACCCCCGTCTCCACCGAGGTGCCGCGCTCCGCCGCGCGCGCCACCTCGAGCGGGTCCGGCCGCAGGCCGAACCAGAGCACCGCGGTCGCCGCGAGCATGCCCGCGGCGGAGAACAGGAACGCGGCCCCGAGCTCCGGCAGCCCGGTGAGCCGCCCGAGCGGTCCCCCGAGCCCCACGAGGTTCGGCCCGGCCACGGCGCCCACGGTGCCGGCCCACACCACCAGCGACAGGTCCCGCGCCCGGGTTCCGGCGGTCGAGAGGTCGGTCGCGGCGAACCGGGCCTGGAGGTTCACCGCGGAGCCGGCGCCCATGAGCACGCCGCCGGCGACCAGCAGCGGGAAGCTCTCCAGCACGGAGGCGAGCACGAAGCCGAGGGCGCCCGCCGTCGCCACCACCAGCCCGGAGCTGAGGGCGGTGCGCCGGCCGCGGGCGAGGGCGAGGCGCGAGAGCACGAGCGCCGCGACGGCGGCGCCGAGGGTCGCGGCGGTGGTCACCGAGCCGGCGACGGCCTCGCGGCCCGTCAGCTCGACCGCCAGCAGCGACCCGATCGACACCACCGACCCCGCGGCGAGCCCGCTGAGCACCTGCGCCCCCGAGAGGAGCACGATCGTCCGGCGCCGCAGCCCCGCGGGGATCCCGTCCGTCATCCGCCCGTCCGCTCCTCGCGCTCCGTCCCGGACGCGACAGGCCCGCCACGTCCGCGGCACAGCGTGCCACGCGCGGCGGGCCCGGACCGTCTCCGGACCGGGGTCACCGGCCGCCGAACAGGCGGGCGAGGAACCCCGGCTCGCTCTCGTGGCCCTCGCAGCGCTGGGACTGCGGGACGCCGCGCATGACCTGGTCCACGTGCTGGCCGCAGCCGGACCAGGTGACCTTGCCGCACGTCCGGCACGTCACTGCCTGACACATGGGTGTACCTCCAGAGGGGTCGTGGGCCGGTGCCGGCCCGGGGGTCCGAGGGATCTCGGGGGTCGTGGTCAGCCGCGCGGGCGGGGGCCCGCGCTCAGGCGACGCGTGCCGGCTCCGGGACGACGAGCACCTCGTCCGCCGCGTCGCCGAGCCAGCCCCGCAGCGTCAGCATCCCGCCGGACAGGTGCGCGACGTCCGCGAACCCCTCCTGCGCGAGCACCCGCAGGGCCAGGTAGGAGCGCATGCCGGACTGGCAGTGCAGCCGCACCGGGCGGTCGCCGGCGGCCTCACGGATCTCGGCGAGCCGGTCGCGCACCTGCGTGTGCGGGACGTTGAGCGCGCCGGGCAGGTGTCCGGTGGCGAACTCGGCCGGCGACCGCACGTCGAGCACGAACGCCCGCTCGAGCACGTCGTCGAGGTCGGCGGCCTGCCAGAGCCGGACGGTCCCGGTCGCCACGTTGTCCGCGATCATGCCGGCGAGGTTCACGGGGTCCTTCGCCGAGCCGTAGGGCGGCGCGTACGCGAGGTCCAGGTCGATGAGGTCCGCGGCGACGGCCCGGTGCCGCATCGCGGTCGCGAGCACGTCGATCCGCTTGTCCACCCCGTCGGCGCCCACCGCCTGCGCGCCCAGCAGCAGGCCGTCGCCGGTGCGGACGTGCAGCACCAGGTGCACCTGCTCGGCGCCCGGGAAGTAGCCCGCGTGGCTGCCGGGGTGCAGGTGGACGGTCTCGTAGCCGGTGCCCGAGGCGTCGAGCGCGGCGCGGTTCGCGCCCGTCATCGCGGCGGTCAGGGAGCCGACCCGCACGACCGCCGTGCCGAGCGGCTGCGGCAGGGGCCGGGCCGTCCCGGGCCGCAGGATGTCGTCGGCCACCAGGCGCCCGCCGCGGTTCGCCGGCCCGGCCAGCGCCACCGGTCGCCGCACGCCGGTGACCGCGTCGGTGCTCACGGTGGCGTCGCCGGTCGCCCACACGCCCGGCAGGTTGGTCCGCCCGTGCTCATCCACGACGATCGCGCCGCGCTCGCACGCCACCCCGGCCGCCTCGAAGGGCGCCGTGTCGGGGCGCACGCCGACGGACAGCACCACCGTGTCGGCCGGCAGGCGCGTGCCGTCGGCCAGGACGACGACGTCGGCGTCGACGCCCTGCTCGACGGCCGTGGCCGCCACCCCGTCGTGCACCGTGATCCCGAGCCGGCGCAGCTCGGCGGTCACCAGGCTCGCGAGCTCGCGCTCGAGCGGCGGCAGCACGTGGTCCGCGAGCTCGACGACGTCGACCTCCAGGCCGCGCAGCCGCAGCGCCTCGGCGGCCTCGATCCCGATGAACCCGGCGCCGAGCACGACCGCGCGCCGGGCGGCCCCGGGCCCCGTGACGGCCTCCCGCAGCCCCACGGCGTCGCCGACGGTGCGCAGCGTCGTCACGCGCGGCGACCCGATCCCCGGGACGGGCGGCACGACGGCGCGGGCGCCGGGCGCGAGCACCAGGGCGTCGTAGCCGATCACCTCGGTGCCCGACGGCGTCCGCACGGTGACGGCACGCGCCTCGGCGTCGAGGCCGATGACCTCGTGCCGGACGCGCACGTCCAGGTCGAGCGCCGCGGCGAGCGAGGCGGGGGTCTGCACCAGCAGGCTCTGCTCCCTCTCGATCTCCCCGCCGACGTAGTACGGCAGGCCGCAGTTCGCGAAGCTCGGGTGGTCCCCGCGCTCCAGCACGACGATCTCGGCGCGCTCGTCGAGCCGCCGGGCGCGGGCCGCGGCGCTCATGCCGCCGGCGACCCCGCCGACCACGACGATCCGCGTGCGGCGTGCCCCTGCGCCGCGCGCGGCACCCTCGACGACCTTCTCGCTCAGCATGCGACGACTATACCCCCCGGGGTATCGCTCCGTCGAACGTGTCGGGCGCAGGGGCGGGACCGACGGGGCCGGTTGGTAGCCTCGCGAGGTGAGCTCGCCGCAGACAGACAGGTCAGGGCTGCCGGTCCGCCGGTAGCCCGCGATGCCCCCGCCCGTCCCCCCGGGGACCTGACGCGCCGACCCCTCGGCGCCGTCGCAGGAGCCCTCACGCATCCGGAGCGCCGGTGGCGCCACGCGCCTACCCCGTCACGTCCGCGCTCCGGAAGGTCCACCCGTGCCCGCTCTGCTCCGCCTGCTCGCCGTCGCCGTCTTCGCGCAAGGCACCTCCGAGTTCGTCCTCGCCGGCCTGCTCCCCGGCATCGCCACCGACCTGGGCGTCCCGCTCGCCCGCGCCGGCCTCCTGACCTCCGGGTTCGCGCTCGGGATGGTCCTGGGTGCGCCGGTCATGGCGGCCGCCGCGCGCCGCCTCGCACCCCGCTGGGCGCTCAGCGGGTTCCTCGCCGTCTTCATCGCCGCGCACGTCCTCGGTGCCGGCACCGGCAGCTTCGCCCTGCTGCTCACGTCCCGGGTCGTCGCGGCGGCGGCGAACGCCGGGTTCCTGGCCGTCACGCTCTCCACGGTGACCCGGGTCGTCCCGGCCGGCCGCCGCACCCGTGCCCTGGCGGTCGTCCTGGGCGGCACCACGCTCGCGCTCGTCGCCGGCGTCCCGGCCGGAGCCCTCGTCGGAGACCTCCTCGGATGGCGCGCGACCCTCGGGGCGATCGCCCTGCTCTGCCTCCCACCGCTGGTCGCGGTGCTGGTCGCCGCCCCGGCACGCCCCGCGGCGGACGCGGGGACCGGAGCGGCCGGCACGATCGGCCGCGAGCTGGCGAGCCTGCGGGCGCGCCCCGTCCGGCTGGACCTCGCCCTGACGGCCCTGGTCAACGGCGCGACCTTCGGCAGCTTCACGTACCTCGCCGCGGTCGCCGCCGGGCCGGCCGGCCTCACCGGCGGCGCGCTCCCCGCGCTCCTGGCCGTGTTCGGCGTCGGGGCCTTCCTCGGTGTCACGCTCGCCGGGCGGATCGGCGACCGGCACGGGCGCCGGCTCATCACCGTCACCGGGCCGGCCCTGGTCGCGGGGTGGGCACTGCTGGCGTGGGCCGCGGACGCCCCGGTCGCGCTGCGGGTGCTCACGCCGGTGCAGGGCGCGCTCTCGTTCGCGCTGGGCAGCACCCTGGTCGCGCGCGTCGTCGCCACCGCGGACGCCCCGACGATGGGCGGCTCCTTCGCGACGGCCGCGCTGAACGTCGGCGCCGTCGTCGGACCCGTCGGCGCCGGCCCGGCCCTCGACGCCGCCGGCGCCGCCGGCCCGTTCGCCGTCAGCGCGGCGCTGGTGCTCACCGCGGTGGGCCTGTGGGGCGTCGTGACCGTGCGCGCACGGCGAGCCTCGCGGGCGGCGCGCGGAGCGGCAGCCGGGAGGCCCGGCGGGAGACCGGCGCTGAGGGCTGCCCCGGACACGACGGAGCCCCGGCGGGAGGCTCTCCCGCCGGGGCTCTCTGGTCGGGCTGACAGGATTTGAACCTGCGACCCCTTGACCCCCAGTCAAGTGCGCTACCAAGCTGCGCCACAGCCCGATGGCCCCCGCAGGAGCCTCGGCAACTCTACCGTATGCGGACCGTGCCGCTGTCCCCCGCGGGCAGGTGGGAGCGCCACGCGCACGCGACCACGACCAGGCACGCCGTCGCGATCACGGCGCCGCCCAGGAACATCGCGGGGTACGCCCAGCGCGTCGAGAGCCAGGCGAGCACGGCCGGGACGAAGAACCCGAGGTACGCGACCGAGTAGTACACCGCGGTCAGCCCCGCGAGGTCGGCCGGCGAGGCGATGCGCTGCACCTCCGACAGCCCGGCCACGAGCGCCAGGCCGTACCCCGCTCCGAGCACGGCCGCGGCGAGCAGCACGACCGGCAGCGCGAGCGTGGCCGACGCCCAGGAGGCCAGCGCCATGCCCGGCACGAGGATCGCCAGCGCCACGACGGACGCGCGGGCGCTGTGCCGGGTGTCGATGAGGCGCGCGACGGACTGCACCGCGAAGCCGACCGCGAGGGTCACGACCGTGAGGAGCGCGGAGAAGGCGATCGGTACGCCGCCGGCGTGCGCGCGCATCAGCCCGGGCAGGACGGCGTAGGCGCTGCCGACGGCGCCGAACACCCACGGCGCGAGCGGCAGCACGACGCGCAGGAACCGGCGGTGGCCGACGGCCGGCACGCGCAGGTCGTCGCGCAGCCGGCCGCGGTCTGCCGGCGCGGCGTGGGTCTCGGGGACCGCCAGCACGGCGACCCCGGCCGCGACGGTCAGGGCCGCGTGCACGAGGTACGGCGTGCCGGTGCGCCACGGCCCCCACTGCGCGAGCACGCCCGCCAGACCGGCACCCAGCAGGAACCCGGCGGTCAAAGCGAGCGACGCCCGCCGGGCACCGCTGCGGGGCTCCCCCGCCGCGGCGCTCAGCTCGGCGACCCAGGTCGTCCCCACGGCCATGACGAGGCCCAGCGCCAGGCCCGAGAGCACCCGGCCCACGGCGAGCGCCGGCACCGAGGCGGGCCCGAGCGCCAGCACGAGCGACCCGACGACGCCGAGCGGCGCGGCGGGCAGCAGCAGGGGCCGGCGCCCGAACCGGTCGGACAGGGGGCCGCCGACGAGCAGCGCGGGGACGATGCCGAGCACGTAGGCGCCCAGCAGCACGTTCACGGTCAGTGCGGACAGGTGGCTGACCTCGCGGTACATGACGAGCAGCGGCGTGAACTCGTTGCCGCCCCACGCGATGGCGACCATGAGCGCCGCGACGCGCCGCCAGACGCGAGGGTCGGCGGGGTCCGTCGCGCGGGCGGTGGTCGGCTCGGCCGCCGTGCGCACCTCGGCCGCCGTGCGCACCCCGGCCGCCGTCCGCACCTCGGCCGTCACCGCGCACCGCCGAGGTGCGCCGCGTGCAGGTGGGCGCGCAGCCGCTCGCGGAACCGCGCGGCGTCCCCCGCCTCGATCGCGGCCACCAGGCCCTCGTGCTCCTCGACGAACCCGGGCGCCCGCTCCCCCGACCGCCCGACGGACAGGGCGATCATGCGCTGCTGCCGCTCGCGCAGCGTCACCGCGAACCCGGTCAGCAGCGCGTTGCCGCCCGCGGCGACGACCGCGAGGTGGAACGCGGCGTCGTGGTCTGCGTAGCCGTCCAGGTCGCCTGCGTCGACGGCCTCCTGCTGCCGCGCCAGCAGGTCCCGCAGCCGCGAGACGAGCGCCGTCCGCGCGGCGGCGTCGGTCGCGACCACGTCGACGGCGTGCGACTCGAGCAGCAGCCGGGCCTCGACCGCCGCCTCGGCCTCGCCGGGCGCGAGCGGGACGACCAGCGCGCCGCGCTTGGGGAACAGGCGCAGCCAGCCGTCCGCCGCCAGGCGCAGGAACGCCTCCCGCACGGGCGTGCGGCTCAGCCCGAGCTCGTCCGCGACCTCGCCCTCGCTGACCATCTCCCCGGCGGGGAGCCGGCCCGTGAGCAGGGCGTCCTTGACGTGGCGGTAGGCGAGCTCGGCCGCGGGGGCCGCCGGCGCGGAGGGCCGTGCGAGATCCATGGGCACTACATGTATCTCAGTCGTGCACGAGGACGTCCGACGCGTCCGCCCCGTGGGACGGCCCGGTCCCGCGGAGCGGTCGACGGGACCGCCCGGAGGGTCACCCGCGGGCGGCGTCCGCCTCGTCCACGGGCGCCGTCGGGTCGGTCCCCGCCCGGCCGCGCAGCACGTCCAGTTCCGCCGCGACGAGGCCCAGCAGCGCGAGGTCCACGACGAGCCCGCTCACGGCGCCCCACTGGTCCACACGGAACAGGAAGATCTGGGTCAGCAGCAGGTTCACCAGCACGGCGCGCCGGAACCACTCGTAGCCGCGTGCGCGATCCCGGCCGACGTGGTGCAGCCCCACGCCCGAGCACACCAGCGAGGCGGCAGCGCTGACCAGCATCCCGGTGAGGGCCCACCACGGCAGGTCGGTCCCGGTGGCGACGAGGACGACGCCGCGCGCCACCGTCGCCAGGGTCACCAGCGCCAGCACCGCCACGGTCACCCGCGGCAGCCACCGCACCCGCACCACCCGGCGCGACACCCGGACCACCCCGCGGGCGACGGCGCTGATCGGGTCGGGCAGCTCGCGCGCGTCGTCCTCGACGACGGCCAGCAGCGCGCGCACCTCCGCGGCGCCGCGCACGTCACCCGCCGCGTCGACGAGCTCACGCGCCTGACGTCGCGCGCGGTGCGTGAACCCCCCGGCGAGCCCCGCCACGGCCAGGTCGGTCGCGGCGGCGAGCGTCTCGTGCGGGTCGCGGCGCCGGGTGTGGATCGCCTCCCCGGCGAGCACCAGCAGCACCACCACGACGTAGATGAGCGACGCCGTCGGCTCGTAGAAGTAGTCGTTGTCCGCGGTGACGAACTTGCCGATCTCGTCGACGAACAGCCCGAACCCGATCCCGCCGACCAGCGCCGCCGCCGGTCGCACCACGGGCCCCGCCCACGACAGCACCGCCACCACGGCGAGGGCCATCAGCAGCCCGCCCCACAGGACGTGCGCGATGTGCAGCCCGTCGCCGCCGAGCTGCGGGAAGCCGGTCAGCGCCAGCAGCCCCCGGGTGACCAGCACGGTCAGGACCGTCACCGCGAGGAATCCGGCGACGTGCCGCGGACCGGCGGGGTCGCGCGGCAGGCCCAGGACGAGCACCGGCGACCGGCGCGGCGCGAGCTCCCGCTCCCCGCCCGCCCGTGCCGCCCGCTGCCCCGGGTCCACCGCCCCGCGCGTCACCGCTTGCGCTTCTCCCGCACCCGCACGGAGATCGAGATCGGCGTGCCCTCGAACCCGAAGGTCTCGCGCAGCCGGCGCTCGATGAACCGCCGGTACCCGGCCTCGAGGAACCCGGTCGCGAAGATGACGAACCGCGGCGGCCGGGTCGACGCCTGGGTGGCGAACAGGATCCGCGGCTGCTTCCCGCCGCGCAGAGGGTGCGGGTGCGCCGCGACCAGCTCGCCCAGGAACGCGTTCAGCCGGCCCGTCGGCACGCGGGTGTCCCACGACTCGAGCGACCGCGTGAGCGCCGGGACGAGCCGGTCCGTGTGCCAGCCCGTCCGCGCCGAGATGTTGACGCGCGGCGCCCACTGGATCTGCACGAGCTCCTTCTCGATCTCGCGCTCCAGGTACGGCCGGCGGTCCTCGTCCATGAGGTCCCACTTGTTGTACGCGATCACCAGGGCCCGGCCCGCGTCGATGACCTGCTGGATCACGCGCGTGTCCTGCTCGGTCAGCGGCTGCGACGCGTCGAGCAGCACCACCGCGACCTCGGCCTTCTCGATGGCCGCCTGCGTGCGGAGCGACGCGTAGAAGTCGGCCCCGGACGTCTGGTGGACGCGCCGCCGGATGCCCGCGGTGTCGACGAACCACCACGGGACGCCCTTGAGCTCCACGAGCTCGTCGACCGGGTCGCGCGTCGTGCCGGCGGTGTCGTCCACGACGACGCGGTTCGTGCCGAGCACCTTGTTCAGCAGCGAGGACTTGCCGACGTTCGGCCGGCCGACGAGAGCGACGCGGCGCGGTCCGCCCGGGCGCACGGTGCCGTGCTGGGAGACGCGCGGCAGGGCGTCCATCGCGGCGTCGAGGAGGTCGCCCGTCCCGCGCCCGTGCAGGGCGGAGACGGGGTGCGGCTCGCCCAGGCCGAGGCTCCAGAGCTCGGAGGCGTCGGCCTCGACCCGCGGGCCGTCGACCTTGTTGGCGCAGAGCACCACCGGCTTGCCGGACTTGCGCAGCAGGCGCACGACGCGCTCGTCGGTGGCCGTCGGGCCCACCGTCGCGTCGACGACGAACAGCACGGCGTCCGCCAGGGAGATGGCGACCTCGGCCTGCTCCGCCACGCGCGCCTCGATGCCCGCGACGTCGACCTCCCAGCCGCCGGTGTCCACCAGGGTGAAGCGCCGCCCGGCCCACTCCGCGGGGTACGACACGCGGTCGCGGGTCACGCCCGGGCGGTCCTCGACCACGGCCTCGCGTCGGCCGAGGATGCGGTTGACCAGCGTCGACTTGCCGACGTTCGGCCGGCCGACGACCGCCAGGACCGGGAGGGCGACCTCGATCTCGTCGTCGTCGCCGTCGCCGAGCGCGCCGGACAGCAGCGCGACGTCCTCGTCCTCGAGCTCGTACTCCTCCAGGCCGGCGCGCAGCGCCCGCTCGCGGGCCTCGTCGTCCGCCGGCTCGCCCTCCGCGGCGCCGACCGGCACGTCGGTCGACCCGCCCGCGTCGAGGTCGAGGTCGACGTCGGCGTTCCCGTCGACGGGTCCGCTGGTGGTCGGCTGGGCCGGCTCGCTGTCACGCATGGGCACCATTGTCCCCGACGGGCGGACCGCGGACGACCGGCCCCGGCGTCGGGCCGGGCGCGCCGGGCGTCCGCACCCCGGGCGCGGGGCCGTCAGTCGCTCGGCAGCGACGTGCCCGTGCGCTCCGCGGCGGCCGCGACGAGGCTCTGCAGGGCGACCCGCACCGCCTCCGTCCCGGACGCGATCGCGTCGCGCCGCGACTGCCCCGCGGCCGGCTGGACGTCCAGCGGCTCCCCGATCTCCACGTGCAGGCGACGCCGCGGCCCGGGGACGTGCCCGACCGACTCCCCCGTGCGCCGGGTGCCGAGGATCGCGACCGGGACGACCGGCGCGTGGCCGTTCACCGCGAGCCAGGCGACGCCCGCCCGCGCGGACGCCGCGTCACCGCGCCCGCGGTTGCCCTCCGGGAACACCCCCACGGCGTCCCCGCGCTGCAGCACGCCGAGCGCGGTGACGAGGGCCGCGCGCCCGCCGGAGCGGTCCACCGGGATCTGGCCGGACCAGCGCAGGATGCCCGCGAACGGCCCCGCGAACATCTCCTCCTTGACCAGGATGTGCACCGGTCGCGGGGTGACGCCGGCCAGCAGCGGCCCGTCGACGACGCTCGTGTGGTTCGCGGCGAACAGCACCGGTCCCGAGGCCGGCACGCGCTCCGCCCCCACCACCCGCGCGTCCCACAGCGCGTGCGCCAGGAACCACCCGATGGCCCGGGCCCCGCGCGGGACCGGTCGCTCCGCGTACCGGCGCCCGGGCGCCGCCGACCGCACGCCGGCGCCCTCGGCCCGGCCCGCCGCGGTCACGCGTGGACGTCCGCGACGCGGGCCACCACGTCGAGGACCGCCTGCACGGTCTGGTCCAGGTCGAGCTCGGAGGAGTCGACGGTGACCACGCCGTCGGAGGCCACGAGGAACTGCGACACCGTGGAGTCGTCCGCGTCGCGCCGCACCACCTGGTCGCGCGTCGCGGCGACCGCGGCCGCGTCGTCCGTGCCGTGGACCTCGCGCGCGCGCCGGGCGAGGCGCGCCTCCTCGCTCGCCGTCAGCAGCAGGCGCACGTCCGCGTCCGGGGCGATGACGGTCGTGATGTCCCGCCCCTCGGCGACGACGCCCCGCCCGCCGGAGAACGAGGTCGGCACGGCCTGCGCCGCGATCTCCTCGCGCTGCCGGCGCCCGAGCTCCGCGCGGACCCCGAGGTTGGTCGCGACCGCGCTCACCGCGGCGGAGATGGCGGTCTCGCGGATCGCCCCTCCCACGTCGTGGCCGTCCACGTGCACGCTCGGGTCGCGGGGGTCCACGCCCATGACCAGCGGCATCCGCCGCACGAGCGCGGCGACCGCCTCGACGTCGGTCAGCGGGACGCCGCGGTGCAGCGCCCACCACGTCGCCGCGCGGTACATCGCCCCCGTGTCCAGGTAGGCCAGGCCGAGGCGCTCGGCCACCCGCCGCGACACCGTCGACTTGCCCGACCCGGACGGGCCGTCGATCGCCACCACCACGCCGCGGCGTCCCGTCCCCGTCCCCGTCGTCGCGTCCTCGCGCGTCGTCACCTCACCAGCCTCCATCCGCGGGCCGTCAGCTCCGCCTCCAGGTGCGCCGAGCGCGCCGGGTCCACGGACACCGACGCCATGCCGACGGGCCGTCCCGCGGCGTGCTCGAGCTGCAGGTCCTCCAGGTTCACGCCCGCGGCACCGACGTCCGTCAGCAGGCGGGCCAGCTCGCCGGGCTGGTCGGGCACCAGCGCCGTGACGACCGCGTACGCGCGCGGCGCGCCGCCGTGCTTGCCCGGCACCAGCGCGACCCCGGCGTTGCCGTCGGCGAGCAGCCGCGCCAGCCGGGCGAGCGCGCCGAGCTCGACGTCCTCCGGGCCGGTGGCGCGGGCGGCGCTGTCGATCGCCGCCAGCACCTCGTCCAGGTCCGCGCGCAGGCCGGCCAGGACGTCCCGCACCGCCCCGGCGTTGGCCGCGAGGATCGACGTCCACAGGGCGGGGTCCGACGACGCGATCCGGGTCACGTCCCGCAGGCCCTGCCCCGCGAGGCCGAGCGCGTCCGGCTCGGCGTCCCGCAGGCGCGCGGCCACGAGGCTCGCGGCGACCTGCGGCACGTGGGACACCACCGCGACGGCGGCGTCGTGAGCCTCCGCGTCCATCGTGACCGGCACGGCCCCGAGGTCCGCGGCCAGCGCCCGCACCACGAGCAGTGCGTCGGGCCGGGACTCCCCCGAGTCGACGACCACCCACGGCCGCCCGACGAACAGGTCCGGCACCGCCGCGGCCGGGCCGGAACGCTCCCGGCCGGCCATCGGGTGCGATCCGACGTAGCGCGTCAGGTCCGCGCCCGCGGCGCGCAGCTCGCGCAGCACGTAGCCCTTGACGCTCGCCACGTCCGTGACCACCGCCGCGGGGTGGGCCGCGAGCTCCGCCAGCACGACGTCCGCCGTGACGTCCGGGGGCGCCGCGACGACGACGAGCGCGGGCTGCGGGTCGTCCGCCGCCGCGGGCCGGCCCGCCCCCACGTCCCGCGCCAGGGCGAGGGCCGTCCGGGACGGGTCGTGCAGCGTGACGTCGACGCCCCGGGCGGTCAGCGCCAGGCCGACGGACGCGCCCAGCAGGCCGGTGCCGACGACGCGGACCGGCCCGCGGGTCGCGACGGCGCCGTTCCCGCTCACATGCCCACCGACGTCATCAGCGAGCCGACCTCCGGCTTCCCCAGCACGCGCGTACGCCCCGGGCGCAGGTCGCCCAGCTTGATCGGACCGATCTGCGTGCGCAGCAGCCGCGTCACCGGGTGGCCGACCTCCTCGAGCAGCCGGCGGACCACGCGGTTGCGGCCCTCGTGGAGCACCAGCTCGACGAGGGAGGCCTGCGGCGTGGCGTCCACGACCCGGAACGCGTCCACGGTCACCACGCCGTCCTCCAGCTCGACGCCCTTGCGCAGCACCGACCCGAGGTTGCCGGCGACCCGGCCCTCGACGGTCGCCAGGTACGTCTTGGTGACGCCGTGCGACGGGTGCGAGAGACGGTTCGCCAGCTCGCCGTCGTTCGTCAGCAGCATCAGCCCCTCGGAGTCGGCGTCCAGCCGTCCGACGTGGAACAGCCGCTCCTCGCGGTTCTGCACGTACTGCTCGAGGGACGGGCGCCCCTCGGGGTCGTGCATGGTCGACACGACCCCCAGCGGCTTGTTCAGCGCGAGCGTCACCACCGACCGGTCGAGCTGCAGCCGCAGGCCGTCCACGTGGATGACCGCCGACCGGGGGTCCACCCGCACGCCGAGCTCCACCACGACCTGGTCGTCGACGCTCACGCGCCCCGACGCGATGAGCTCCTCGCACGCCCGGCGCGAGCCGAGACCCGCCTGCGCGAGCACCTTCTGCAGCCGCACGCCCTCGGGGTCGTGCACGTCGAGGTCCTGCTGCGCGCGCTGCGGACGGGGCCGGCGCTGCTGCGGCGGACGGGACGGCCAGGCCGACCCGGGGCGGCCGAGGTCGGGCCCGCGCCGTGCACCGGCCCCGCTGCTGCGCTGGGCACCGCCGCGGGGGGCGCCGCTGCCGCGGGGCGTCTCCGACCCGCCACGCGGCGCGCCGGAGCCGTCGC
>NZ_JBCLVN010000010.1:0-17539 GCF_039548315.1 Cellulomonas olei | reverse complement strand
CGGGCCGGAGCCGGGCGGGGTGCGCCGGCCGCGACCGGTGCGGCGAGCGCGGTGCCGGTCGCCGCGTGCCCCGGCCGCCCGGTCGAGGGACGCGGGGCGGGGCAGCGGGCGGGTCCGGCGGTGCGGCCTGTCGGGCGGGGTCCGGTGGACCCGGGGCGTCCCGGGCGGTGCCGGTCGGGCACCACGGTGGGGCTCCTGCGCGGAGCCGGGGTCACCGGGTCCGGTCAGGCGGCGCGACAGGCCCGCGGACAGCGCGGACAGCCGGCGGCGGCGCGGCGACAGCAGCCGGGCATCGGCCGGCCCGGGCGCTGGGTCGTGCGCGGGTGCGTCGACCGGGCCACGGGCCGCCTCCTCTCGCTGTCGTGCTCTCGCTGTCGTGCGCTGTCATGACGTCTCGTCATGTGAGACGCAAGAGTTCACGCCTCGGGATCGAGGTCGACAGTAGCGGGCGGCGGCGGCGCACCACAAGCCCGGCGCGCCACGTGACCGGGGTGATCCCGGACGGAGGTCAGCGGCGGGCGCCGCGGAGCGCGAGGTGGCAGGTGAGGCCCGCGAGCAGCCCCCAGAACGCCGCGGAGATGCCGCCGACCGCGACCCCCGAGACCGTGACCAGGAACGTCACCGCCGCCGCCTCCCGGTGCCCCGCCGCGCCGAACGCGGCCCCGAGCGACGACGCCAGCGTCCCGATGAGCGCCAGGCCCGCGGCCGCCGCGATCAGCCCGCCGGGCGCGGCCAGGGCCACCGCGGCCACCGCCGCCGCCCCTGCTCCCAGCACCACGTACCCCAGGCCGACCACGACGGCGGCCCGCCACCGCCGCCGCGGGTCGGGACCTCCGGCCGGCCCGGCGGCGAGGGCGGCGCTGATGGCCGCCAGGTTGATCGCGTGGCCGCCCCACGGCGCGGCCAGCACCGTCCCCAGCCCGGTCACGAGCATCACGGGGCGCAGCGGCGCCGCGTACCCGAAGCCCGCGAGCACGGCGAGCCCTGGGATGTTCTGCGAGGCCATCGTCACGACGAACAGCGGCACGGCGACCGACACCATCGCGGTCCACGACAGCTGCGGGGTCGTCCACGCGAGCGTCGGCAGCAGGCTCGCGGCGTCCAGGTGGCGCACCGCGGGCGACGCGACGGCGATCCCCACGGCCAGGCCCATCGCCGCGGGCGTGGCCCAGCGGGGTGCGAGGCGCAGCAGCACGAGCCACACGAGCACGACGGGACCCACGAGCAGCGGCCGGTCGGCGACGGCGCGCACCGGCTCCAGGCAGAGGTCCACCAGCACGCCCGCGAGCATCGCGTTCGCGAGCGGCACGGGGATCAGCCGCACCCAGCGCTCGAGCCGCCGCCACAGGCCGACCGCGGCGAGCAGCACGCCGCACAGGGCGAACCCCGCGACCGCCTCCGGCCAGCTGCCGGCCGCCGCCCCCGTGCCCGCCAGCAGCGCCGCGCCGGGCGTCGACCACGCGACGGTGATCGGCAGGCGCGTCCGCCACGCGAGCAGCACCG
Source organism: Cellulomonas olei (assembly GCF_039548315.1). NCBI lineage: Bacteria > Bacillati > Actinomycetota > Actinomycetes > Micrococcales > Cellulomonadaceae > Cellulomonas > Cellulomonas olei. The sequence continues at coordinate 16,036 of NZ_JBCLVN010000010.1, read as the reverse complement.
TCGCGACGCCCATCGCGACCGTCACGGCGAGCAGGCCGGACGTGGCCTGCGCCGGCGTCGCCCCGACCGCGCGCAGCCCGGCCAGCACCACCGCGAACGCGCTGGTGAACCCGACCAGCGCCGTGACGACGCCGGCCGACACGGCCGTGGCGGTGTCCCGCGGCGCGGCGCGGCCCTCCGGCGGGGCCGTGTCCAGGGGTCGCGGGGTGCTCACGCGGCGGACCGTAGCCGAGCCGTGTGTCGGCGACGTTGCGGGCGCCCCGGGCCGGTCAGCCGTCCGCGCGCGCCCCCGGTCCGAGCAGCGCGGCGATCTCCGGGAGCTGGTCCGGGCGCGCCTGCACCAGCAGCGTCGTGACGACCGTCCCCTCCCACGCGCGGGCCTGCTCCCGCACGGCGTCGGGCGGCCCGACCAGCGCGATGTCCCGCACCAGCTCCGTGGGCACCGCCGCTGCGGCCCGGGCGCGGTCCCCGGCGGCGTAGTGCGCCTGGATCTCCGTGCACGCCTCGCCGTAGCCGAGCCGCTCCAGGGCGTTCGCGTGGAAGTTGGCGCCCCGGGCCCCCATGCCCCCGGCGTACAGGGCGACGAAGGGCCGCACCGCGTCGGCGGCGGTCTCGACGTCCGGCGCGAGCACCACCGGCACCGTGGCCGTGACCTCGAACTCCTCGACGGGCCGGGTCCCCGCAGCCCGCCGGGCGAAGCCGTCGGCGAGCAGCCCCCGCATCTCGCCGTCGAGCCGCGGGGTGCAGAACAGCGGCAGCCAGCCGTCGGCGATCTCCGCGGCGAGGGCGACGTTGCGCGGCCCCTCGGCGGCGAGGTGGATCGGCAGGTCGGCGCGCAGCGGGTGCACGGTGGACCGCAGCGCCTTGCCGAGCCCGCTGCCCTCGCCCTCGGGCAGCGGCAGCCGGTAGAACTCCCCGTCCGCCCGCACCGGCGCCTCGCGGCGCAGCACGTCCCGCACGATCGCGACGAACTCCCGGGTGCGCGCCAGCGGGCGGGGGTAGGGCAGCCCGTACCAGCCCTCGACCACCTGCGGGCCGGACACCCCGAGCCCGAGCGTGAACCTCCCGCCGGACAGGTGGTCGAGCGTGAGGGCCGCCATCGCGGTGGCCGTCGGGGTGCGGGCCGCGATCTGCGCGACGGCGGTGCCGAGCCGGACGCGCGACGTCGCGGACCCCCACCAGGCGAGCGGGGTGAACGCGTCGGACCCGTATGCCTCGGCGGTCCAGACGGAGTCCAGGCCCAGCCGGTCCGCGTCGCGCACCGCCTCGGCGGCGCCCGGGGGCGGGCCCGCGGACCAGTAGCCGGTGTGGTAGCCGAGCCGCATGCGTGCCTCCTCGTCGGCGCGCTCGCCGCTGAGCGCGTCGGGCCCATGCTGCCCCATGCCGCCGGACGGGGCCGGACGGGGTCGGACGGGGCCGGGCGGGGCCCTCAGGCGGTCTCGGTGCGCTTCCGGTCCGCGAGCGTCGTGAGCAGCGCCGCGCCCGTGGCGGCGTCGTCCACCGTCACGACGAACGACCGCCCGCGGGTGCGGCCCACCTCGATGGCCTCGCCGGTGCGGACCACGTAGCCCACCTGCCCGTCCAGGCCGACGCGGAACCCCCAGCCGCCGAACTCCCGCAGCGGGCGGACCTGCCGGACGGTCACGGACTCCACCTCGTCGAGCGGCACGTGGAAGCGGGGCCAGCCCAGGGCGGACCGTGCGCTGAGCCCGCGGGCGTCCACGGTGACGACGATGACGGTGCTCGTCAGCACGAGCAGGAGCAGCGCGAGGACCAGCAGGATCAGCGCGGGCATGTCGAGCACGGCGACCAGGACGGCGACGGCCAGCGTCGCGCCGCCTCCGACGCCGAGCGCGACGCGGCTGACGACGCGGCCGGTCCAGGCCGCGCGCTCCTGGGCGCCCAGCGGCAGGCGCGCGCCGGCCAGCGGCACGTGCCCGGCGGACGCGGGTGCGGGGGCGTCCCCGGGGGCGGCCCAGGCGCACAGGCCGCCGGCGACCAGCCCGGCGGCGAGCGCGAGGCCGATCACGGGGTCGACGTCGGGGGTGTCGGCCGCGTCGGTCAGGCCGCGCTGCAGCCACAGCGTCCCGCCCAGGACGAGCGAGCCGAACACGGCCAGGCCGGTCGCCGTGCCGACGGCGATCCGGCGCGTCATCGAGTCCCGGCCCCGCAGCACCGCGAGCAGCCACATCGCCACGGTGAGGGTGCCGAACACCCCGAGCATGAGCGCGAGCGTCCCGCCGACCGACCCGTACCCGTCGGGGCGGTCCTGGCCGAAGTGGACCGCGACCGGGTCGGGCAGGTCGTCGCGCCAGGAGGTGACGACCAGCGCCGTCGCCACCAGCACCGTCAGCCCCGGCACCAGCCCGAGCAGCGTGGTGGACAGCCGGTGCGGCACCGGCGGCCGTGCGGGTGTCCGGGCGGCGGTGGCGCGCGGGTCGGTGGCGGTCATCGGGTCTCCTGCGGGGCGAGGGCGTCCTTGACGAGGCTGAGGGTGGTGCTGGGGGCGAGGCCGGCCGAGCCGGCGGCGGCGACGAGTGCCGCGACCGCGTCGTGCACGGGCGCGAGGTCGGCCGGCGGCCGGTGGGAGACGACAGCCCCGCGTCCGCGCCGGAGGTCGAGCAGCCCCTCGTCGCGCAGGTCCTGGTAGGCCCGCAGGACCGTGTGGAGGTTGACGTCGAGGGAGGCGGCGAGGTCCCGCGCCGACGGCAGGCGGGTCCCCGGGCGCAGCTCGCCGTGCAGCACGCCCGCACGCACCTGGGCGGCGAGCTGCGCGAACAGCGGCTCGGCGGAGGTGGGGTCGATGCGGAACAGCACGAGGCCACCCTAGTTGTTCGATGACAACTAGAACAAGTGAGCGGCCGCACGGCCGTGAGCCCTAGGGTGTGCCCCGGGGCGTGCCGCACGTCCCGCCAGCCGCACGGAAGGACGCCCACCATGCCCGGTGCAGCCCACCACATCGCCCTCGTGGCGCACGACAACAAGAAGGTCGAGCTGCTGCGGTGGGCGGAGTTCAACCGCGGCACGCTCTCGCGGCACCACCTCTACGCCACCGGCACCACCGGCACCATGATCGAGTACGAGCTCGGACTGCCCGTGACGCGGCTGCTGTCCGGCCCGGTCGGCGGCGACCAGCAGATCGGCGCCAAGATCGCCGAGGGCCTCATCGACATGCTGATCTTCTTCTGGGACCCGCTGGAGCCGCAGCCGCACGACCCCGACGTCAAGGCGCTGCTGCGCATCGGCGCGGTCTGGAACGTCCCCATGGCGAGCAACCGCGCCACCGCGGACATGCTGATCTCCAGCCCGATGCTCGCGGAGCGGTGGACCCACCGGCCCGAGCTCACGCCGCGCGGGTGGGACGGCAGCGCACCGACGGAGTGACGCGCGGCCGCGCGCCGGCCCCCTCCGGGGACCGGCGCGCCGCGTCTCAGATGTAGATCGCCGGGTCGTCGACCTCGGGCTCCGGGGGAGCGGACGCCGGGCGCTGGCGGATCTTCGCCGGCACCCCCACGGCGACGGCCCCCGGCGGCACGTCCTTGAGCACCACCGCGTTCGCCCCGACCTGCGCGTCGTCGCCGATCCACACCGGCCCCAGCACCTTCGCCCCGGCGCCGACGACCACGCGGTCGCCGACCGTGGGGTGCCGCTTGCCCCGGCGCATCGTCTTGCCGCCGAGCGTCGCCCCGTGGAACAGCACGACGTCGTCGCCGATCACCGCCGTCTCGCCGACCACCACGCCCATGCCGTGGTCGATGAACAGCCGCCGCCCGATGGTCGCGCCCGGGTGGATCTCCACCCCGGTCACGGCGCGGGACGCCTGGGACAGCAGCCGGGCCGGCAGGCGCAGGCCCGGCCGCTGCCACAGCCGGTGGGCCACCCGGTGCACCCACACCGCGTGCAGGCCCGGGTAGGCGAGCGCGACCTCCAGCCCCGACCGCGCGGCCGGGTCGCGGCGCTGGGCCGCGTCCAGGTCCTCGCGCAGCGTCCGGGCGAACGCCCGCAGGCGGCGCCAGTGGTCCGACGCGCCGCGGGGGCCGCCGGCGACGGGCCGCCCGGCCGCGGGCGCCGGGCGCACGGGGGACGGCACCCCGCGCGCCCCCTCGGGGCGGGAGGCGCCGTCCGGGCGCGGCAGCCGGGTGGTGGAGGTCATCGCGATCGTCCGATCAGTCCAGGAGGTCGGCGTACAGGATGGAGGACAGGTAGCGCTCGCCGAACGACGGGATGATCACGACGATCAGCTTCCCCGCGTTCTCCGGGCGCTTGCCCAGCTCGATGGCCGCGTGCAGCGCGGCGCCGGACGAAATGCCGACGAGCAGGCCCTCCTCCTTCGCGGCCCGGCGGGCCACGGCGACCGCGGTCTCGGCGTCCACGTCGATGATCTCGTCGTAGACGCCCGTGTCGAGGATCTCGGGCACGAAGTTGGCGCCGATGCCCTGGATCTTGTGCGGGCCGGGCTGGCCGCCGTTGAGGATCGGCGACTCGGCGGGCTCGACGCCCACGATCTGCACGCCCGGCTTGCGCTCCTTGAGCACCTGGCCGACGCCGGTGATCGTGCCGCCCGTGCCGATGCCGGCGACGAGGATGTCGACCTCGCCGTCCGTGTCCGCCCAGATCTCCTCGGCGGTCGTGCGGCGGTGGATCGCCGGGTTCGCCTCGTTCGCGAACTGGCGGGCGAGGATGGCGCCCGGCCGCTCCTGGACGATCTCGTTCGCCCGGTTCACCGCGCCCTTCATGCCCTCGGCGGCCGGCGTGAGGATCAGCTCCGCGCCGTACGCCCGCAGCAGCGCGCGCCGCTCCTTCGACATGGACTCCGGCATGGTCAGCACGACGTCGTACCCGCGCGCGGCGCCGACGAACGCCAGCGCGATGCCGGTGTTGCCGCTGGTCGCCTCGACGATCGTCCCGCCCGGCTTCAGCTCGCCGGACGCCTCGGCGGCGTCGACGATCGCCACGCCGATGCGGTCCTTCACCGAGCTCGCCGGGTTGTAGAACTCGAGCTTGCCGACGACCGTCGCCCCGACACCCTCGGTCAGCTTGTTGATGCGGACCAGGGGGGTGTTGCCGATGAGCTTCGTCGCGTCGTCGTAGATGCGTGCCATGTCGCGTCCGTCCTTCTCTCGTCAGGTGGTGGGAGTACCGGGGATGACGGGTCCTGCAGCGCACGGCACGGGCGGACGCCCTGCCGTGGGGTCCGAGGCGAGCGCTGGCCGGGGCGTGGCGGACCCGTCAGGGGCGCGACGCGGACGGCTTCGGGCCAGCGCTCTACCGACAGCGACAGGTGCGCCGCGGGGCACGGGACGTCGCGGGGCGCGACAGGGAGCGCACGGTGCTGAACGCGGTGACGCGCATGCCCGGCTCCTTCTCCCGTGAGGTCGGCGTCGCGGCCGACAGGCCCGACAGTAGCCGTAACGCGGGGACCACGACAAAGATGCCCGCGTCGTCCGCCGGGTGCCGTCACCAGGGGTTCCTCCGCGCCGTCGTCACCCGTCCACGGTGCGCCACGCCCCGCGTCCCCGCCACCGGGTGGTGCGCCGCCGTGGCACGATGCGCGGCATGAGGCTGGACGACGCGGTCCCGGACGTGCTCGGCGGCGACTGGGTGCGGCGCACGATGCACCTGCGACCCGACGCGCAGGGCGACCCCGTCGCGACCCTGGTGCACCGCCGCGACGCCGGGGCCGACCGCACCCGCCCGGCCGTGCTGTACGTGCACGGGTTCGTCGACTACTTCTTCCAGACGCACGTGGCGGACGCGCTCGCGGACCGCGGCTACGACCTGTACGCGCTCGACCTGCGCGACTACGGCCGCTCCATCCGCCCGGGACGCGTGCCGAACGACACCCACGACCTCGCCGTCCACGCCGAGGAGATCGACGCCGCCGTGCGGGTGCTGCGCGCCGGGCACGACCGTGTGGTGCTGCTCGGCCACTCCACCGGCGGACTCGTCGCCGCGCTGTGGGCGCACCACCGGCGCGGCCTCGGGCGGGTCGACGCGGTGGTGCTCAACAGCCCCTGGCTGGACCTGCGGGGCACCCTGCTGGAGCGCACGGTCGCGACCTGGGGGATCGTGCACGTGCTGGGACGCGTCGCGCCGCGGCTGGTCGTCTCGCACCTCGACGAGCACTACGGCCGCGCCCTGCACCGCGCGTCCGGCGGCGAGTGGGACTACGACCTCGGCTGGAAGCCGCACGAGGGGTTCCCGGTGCGGGCGGGGTTCGTCCGCGCCGTGCGTCGGGGCCACGCGGCCGTCGCAGCGGGGCTCGCCATCGACGTGCCCGTGCTGGTCCTGTCCTCCGACGCCACCGGCCCGGACGACCGCTGGCACGACGCCCTGCTCACCACCGACTCGGTGCTGGACGTCGCCGACATGCGGCGGCTCGCCCCCCGCCTCGGCGAGGACGTCACGAGCGTCGAGGTCCCGGGCGGGGCGCACGACCTGGCGCTGTCGCCCCTGCCCGCCCGCACCCGGTACCTGGACGAGGTCCTCGGGTGGCTGGACGTGACGCTCGCGCGGCTCCCATCTCCCGCTGAGAATCGGCGCCGCCTCTGACCGCGGCTTCGCCGTTCGACAGCTACCGACGAGGTGCCCCACGCGACCTTTCTTGGTGATTGTCGCGTCGCCCAGACGACCAACACCACAATTCGGGATAAAAGTGTCCGCACCGTGTGTCGATGTCGCGGCCAGCCGTTTTCGCGATAGGCATCTGCCCGAGGGAGTCGCGTGAGCGATCTCGAGGTCGGGAGGGCTTGTGGACGAGGACGTGCGTGCGGCCAGGAGCGCCGATCGTCGTGGCCGAGCGATTGACGTCCTCGTCACGGTCAAGGCGACGCCTCAACCGTCCACGGCCTACGGTGAGACCGTCTGCGTCGCGGGCGTGGCTCTCGACCCCCTGCGACTCGTCCGCCTGTATCCCGTCCCTTTCCGATTCCTCACCGAGGCGCAGCGATTTCCCAAGTACTCAATCGTCCGTGTGAGGGTGCGTGACGCGGGGACAGACGCGCGCCCCGAGAGCCTGAAGATCGACGCGACGAGCGTGACGATCCTCCGTTCGGTTGACGGGTGGCCGGCCCGGGCTCCGTACATCGAGCCCGTGATCGGCGGCAGCATGTGCTCGCTCGCGGCGGGCGCTGGCGCCGATCCCAACGCGGCCTCCCTCGGGCTCGTCGCCGTCGGCAGCTTCCTGGGCGTCGACGTCGCACCGCACCCAGGCTGGTCTCCGGCGGAGCTCGAGCGGTTCAGCCGGTTCGCCGAGCAGGGCGACTTGTTCCGTGCTGACGTACCTCGGATGCGTCAGGCACCCCGGTTCAAGGCGTGGCTGCGGTTCACGTGTCCGGAGGCTGCGTGCGTCCGTCCTCACCGTGCCGGGATCCTCGACTGGGAGCTCACTGCATTGCAGGGGCGTCTCCACGACAGACCCGATTCGGAGGTGGTTCACGCCATCCGGAACAAGTTCGGGACGCAGATGTTCGCACCGGGTCGAGCCCCCGCGCTGTATCTGGGGAACCAGGAGAACATCGTCCGGCGTCGACAGTTCATGGTCCTGGGGACGTACTACCCGCCCGCCGGCCTTGCACGCAGTCCGCTCTTCCTAGACGGTCTGTAGGGCACGGGACTGCAGCGCGTCCATCACGAGAGACCTGTGGCAGCAGGAGGCCGCGGCCTCGAAGCACAGCAGGGCGACCACTCCCTGTGCCGCGAGTCGCTCGATCTCGGCGAGCGCCGTCTGCGCGTCTGCGCCGCGCAGGACCTCGTCGACGAACCGGCTGTGCGCTGCGGACGCCTGCGCACTTCCCGGGTGGGCGAAGCCTGAGCGGTTGTCGACGGGGTTGCCCAGTGCTCGCAGGTGGACGTAGCCGATGCCCTGCTCGCCGAGGGCCGCAGCAAGGGACTTCCGCGAGAAGCCGCGCTTCCGGGACACGGGGTTGAGGCGCACATCGACGACGGTGCTGCACTCCCAGATGCGCAGGGTCGACATCACCTCGTCGAGGCTCCGGCCCTCGTAGCCGATACCCATCACGTTCCCCACAGCGCGCATCGGGCCATCCTCTCACCACCATGCTGACGCTCTGGCCGCGCGCTGGGCTTGTGCTTCACCACCGCAGACGCATGTCGAGGGGCCCTTCGGTTGGCGAGGTGCTCGGACCTAGAACAGCGGCCACGGCACCGCGGGCATGTCCCCCTCCGGCCCCGGGAACCGGCCCTCGCGCAGCAGCCGCGCGCACCGGGCCGCCAGCGCGGCGACCTCCGCTTCGGTGAGGAGGTCCGCCAGCGCCGGACCGAGGTCGCCCGCCAGTCCGTCGCGCACCCGCTCGACGCCCGCGCGCTCGTCGTCGTCCAGCGGCGCGCCGACCCAGCCCCACAGCACCGTCCGCAGCCGCGGCTCGACGTGGAACGTCACGCCGTGGTCGACGCCGAACCGGTGGCCGCCCGGTACCGGCAGCACGTGCCCGCCCTTGCGGTCGGCGTTGTTGAGCAGCACGTCCAGCACCGCCATGCGCCGCAGCGCCGCGGAGTCCTCGTGGACCAGCACGACGGGGGAGCCGTCCTCGTCCTCGCCCTCCACGACGGCGCGCCAGCCCGTGGCGGGGACGCGGGCGGCGGGCAGCACGTCGACGGGGTCCTGCGCCGTGTCGGGCTCCTGCCAGAGCTGCACCATCCCGGCGCCGAGCGGGCCGTCCCGCAGCCACGTGCGCGGCACGACGCCCCAGCCGGTGGCCTCGGAGACGAGGTACGCGGCGACCTCGCGCCGGGCGAGCGTGCCGTCCGGGAAGTCCCACAGCGGCTTCTCGCCGGCGACGGGCTTGTAGACCACCGACGTCCCGCCGATCCGGGCCAGGAACGTCGCGTTCGAGGCCGTCGTGATCCGGCCCACCACCTCGAGGTCGCCGCGCTCCAGGTCCTCCTGCGGCGCGTCGCGGGTGTCGGGCGCGGTCACGCGTCCCCGGGGTCGCACACGTGGCCGTCGGGGTCCACCGGCTCGCCGCACCGCGGGCACAGCGGACGGCCGGCCCGCACGACCCGGCGCGCCCGCTCGGCGAACGCCCGGGCGCTGCCCACCGGCATCCGCAGGATCATCGCCTCCTCCGGCTCGATCTCCTCGACCGCGGCGGCCTCCTCCTCGGACTCGACCTCGACCAGCGGGAACGCCTCCACGACGACCTGCCCGGTCGCGGCGTCCCAGCTCAGCCGCATCGAGCCGAGCCGGAAGTCCTCCTCGACGGGCTGCTCGACCGGGTCCTCGTCGACGAGCTCGGGCGTGGCCTCCGCCGGGACGCTGTAGCGGTTGCCGTCCTCCGTCATGAGCTCGTCGAGGATGAGGTCGATCTTGTCCGCCAGGACGGCGGCCCACTCCTTCTCCATCGCGACGCTCGTGGTGCGGCGCCCGGTGCGGGCCTGCAGGTAGAACGTGCGCTGACCGGGACGGCCGACCGTGCCGATCACGGCGCGGTCGGGCCAGTCGTGCAGGTGGACGAGGGTCGGCATGCACCCATGCTAGGAGCGCGGTCCGACACCGTCACGGGGAGCGTCGGAGGGCCCGGCGCCGCCACCGACCGGCGCGTCCCCGGCGGGCGCCGCGCCCCGCAGCCACGACAGGTCACCGGCGTCGGTGTTCACCGCGACGACCTCGGGCCGCGCCGGGCCGTACCGCACCACCGACACCGACGCGGGCCCCGCCGCCAGCCGCTGGAACAGGTCCAGGTGCATCCCGAGCGCGTCCGCGAGCACGGCCTTGACGATGTCGCCGTGCGTGACCGCCGCCCACACCGCCCCGGGTCCGTGCTCCGCCTCGACGGCGGCGTCCTGCTCCCGCACCGCAGCCACCGCCCGCGCCTGCATCGCGGCCAACGACTCGCCGCCCGGGAACGTCGCGGCGCTCGGCTGCGTCTGGACCGTCGCCCACAGCGGCTCGGCGGCCAGGTCCTTCAGCGTCCGGCCCTGCCAGGAGCCGTAGTCGCACTCCGTCAGGCGGGCGTCGACCCGGGTCGTGGGGGCGTCGACCTGGCGGTCCGTGACCGCGCGCGCCGTCTGCCGGCACCGCTCCAGGGGGCTGGTCACCACCGCGACCAGCGGGACGGCGGCGAGCCGCTCCGCCGTCCGGGCGGCCTGGTCCCGGCCCACCCGGTCGAGGCGCACCCCGGCGGTGCGGCCCGCGAGGAGCCCCGAGGCGTTCGCGGTGGTGCGGCCGTGGCGGACGAGGAGGACGGTGGCCATGGCGCGAGCCTAGGCGGCGGGTCGGTCCGACGAGCCGCGACCGACCCGAACCCGCCGGGAGTCGTCAGTGGATCGGGTACGCCCGCGGCCCGGGCTTGGCGGGGAACCGGGTCCTCGCGAACGGACGGGTCTTTCCGGTCTCGTGCGGCACGACGTCGAACCGGTACTCCGTCGCGTCCTGCTGCCTGACGTGCTCGCGGATCTCGTACGCCTGCAGCACCCATCCGCGGGCCGTCACGATGAGGACCTGCGCGTCCTGCGGTCGTCGAGCCGGCCACCACTGGGCCACGCCCGTGAGCTGGCGACGGTCGAACGGGTCCAGGGTCGGGTCCCAGCCGAACGTCTGCCGCTCGTTGAAGGCGGCGTCCGGATCGCGTCGGCTGGCCCGCACCGTCACGACGAGGGCGGGCCACGGGACGTCGGCCGGGTCGCTCGGGTCGAGGAGCCGGAAGGCGCTCAGCGCTGCCATGTCGTCTTCGGAGACCGAGCCGTTCGCGACGGTGATCAGCCCGACCGAGTGAAGCCGCCTGAGTGTGCCGGGGGAGACAGACAGACGTTCGGCGGCGGCCTGGATGCTCGGCATGGACCCGAACGTAGCGGGAGCAGCGTCTCTGCGAGAGCGGTTTCGCGGAGGACTCGGAGCTTGGGGAGGGAGGCGGCACGTGGCTGCCGCCGACGACCTCAGGGAACGCCGAGCCGCGGGCCCCCTCGTGGTGAGGGGCGCACGCTAACTGGTCCCGGGGCGTCGCACGCGCGGCGGACATCCTGCGGTCATCAGGCGCTCAACCGGCGCGCTGCAAGGACGGACGGAGCGGATGACGGGAATCGAACCCGCGTAGCCAGTTTGGAAGACTGGGGCTCTACCATTGAGCTACATCCGCGCAGGCCCGGCGTGCGGGCTGCCGGACAAGGGTACCCGCTCCGGCGGCATCGTCCCCGCCACTAGACTCGCCGCGACGGGATGTGGCGCAGGTTGGTAGCGCGTCCGCTTTGGGAGCGGAAGGTCGTCGGTTCGAATCCGTCCATCCCGACCGAACCGCCGACGTGTCGCGCCTCCCGGTCGCCCGACCCGCCGCCGTAACCTGGCGCGATGCTCCACCTCGTCCCGCGCCGCCCCGCCTCCTCGTGGCGCGAGGAGTGCCTGACGCTCCTCGCCGCCGGCGACTGGTACCCGCTGTCCCGGACCGCGATGGCCTGGCGGCTGGACGGCGGGGCGTACACCCCGGAGGCGTGGCTGGCGGACGTCAGCGCCGCGCTGCTGAACCGGCAGCCGAAGACGGCCGTGCACTGCTGCGACATGGCGCTGCACGTGTGGGTGGAGCGCCCGCAGGACCGGGCGGTGCTGCACCACGTGCGCGGCCTGCTGGTCGCCGACCACCTCCGGGACCCGGCGAGCGCTGTGGCGGACCTCGAGCTCGCCGCGGACGGCCCGGCGTGGCTGCGCGACGACACACGTCGCGAGCTGGAGCGGGTGCGGGGGCGGGCCGCCACGTCGCGGGTGCGGGTGCCCCGGGCGGAGCCCGCACCGGAGTACGACGCCGCGTACCTGGACCTGATCTCGGGCCCGTCGTCCTCGCCGCGGCCCCCGCGGCCGGACCCGTTCCCCGAGGACGGCGCGGAGCCCGCGCTGTGGGCCCGCACGCTGCCGCTGCTGACGCCGGCCTGACGCGGGCGGTCGCACCTGCGGCGGCGGTGGCTCACGCCGCTTGCCGTCCCGCGCCGCCCGCAGCCGTGCCCGCGACGTCCGGCCGTGCCGCCGCGAGCAGCCGCCGCACGACCACCACCGCGACCCCCAGCAGCACCGCGTACAGCACCCGGGCGCGGTCGACGGGCTCGGTCAGCAGCGCCGAGCCGCCCCCGAGCCACGCGTACGCGGCGGTGGTCGCCAGGGCCATGCCGACGGACTCCGCGAGGACGACCGCGGCGGCCACGCGGTCCTCGGAGATGCCGTCGTCGCGGGCGGGCGGGGTGAGGCACCGCCCGAGCAGGTCGGGGTAGACGGTGCCCATGCCGGCTCCGAGCAGCCCGCCGCCGGCGACGAGGGCCGCGAGGACGCCCGCCCGGCCGGCGCCGGCCACGAGCACCGCCAGCAGCAGCACGAGCACGCCCGCGGCGAGGCTCCCGGACGCGAGCGCCGCGCGTCGTCGGAACGCCGCGTCCGTCGACGCCGGGTGCGAGCCGGTCCACAGCGCCACGGCGGCCCACAGCAGGCCCGGCGCGGCCACCACGACGGCGACGTCGCGCGTGCCGAGCCCCAGGGCGTCGTGCGCGACCACCGACAGCACCATCGTCGCGCCGAAGTACACGGCGGCCGTCACGCCCAGCGCGGTCAGCCCCGCCCGGCGCCCGGACCGCGCGCGGAGCGTCCCCGCGGGCAGGATCCGCGCCGCGGCGCCGACCATGAGCGCGGCGCCGGCGGGCAGGACGAGCGGCCACCAGGCGCCGACGGGCAGCGCGAGCACGGCGGACCCGGCGGCGAGCACCAGGGCCCACCCCCACGGCGCGGGCTCGGTCGGCACGGACTCCGGCCGCTCCGGCGCGGACCGCGCGACCACGAGGCGCACGACGAGCAGCACGGGCAGGTACAGCACCATCGCCCACCGCCACCCCAGGGTGGTCGCGACCCCGGCCGCGTAGACCGGGCCCAGCACCGACGACACGAGCCACACGCCCGACATCGCAGCCAGCACGAGCTGCCGGTGCCGCGGCGGCAGACCCCGGGCGACGACCCCCATGCCGACGGTCGCGAGCGCCCCCGCCGCCGCCGCGCGGACGGCGGTACCGGCGATGAACACGACCATGGAGGGCGCGAGCGCGCAGAGCACCGCCCCGGCGACCGTCACGAGGGTCAGCACCACCAGCAGCCGCCCGACGCGGAACCGCGACAGCAACCACGCGCCCAGGGGCATCGTGAGGAACATCGGCGCCTGCGCGGCGGCGTCCAGCGGCCCGTACAGGTGCGCCCCGTCGAGGTCCGCGGCGACCAGCGGCAGCACGGTCTGGGACAGGTAGCGCTGCATCCCCGCGAGGAGCTCGACGAGCACGAGGGACACCGCGAGGGTGACGACGGAACGGCTCCGTGCCGGGGCGGCGGCGGGCGCGTCGTCCGCAGTCATCGGCTCAAGCCCCCTCCCGTGCACGACCCGGCGACCCGTGCCCCCGGGTGCGACGCGAGCGAGCCTACGGAGCACGGCCCGGGCGCGCGAGGACCGCGCCGGACCGGGCGCGGCCGGCGCAGGACCGTGGTGGGATGCGAGCACACCCCGCGCCCACCTCGGAGGTCCCGATGCCCCGCACCCCGGCCGAGCCCGCCCGCCTGCTCGCCGACCCGCCCGGCGGTCGCCTCCGCACGGCCGGGCGCCTCGCGCTCGGCGCCGCCCTGGCGTTCGCGGGCACGGGCCACCTGACGTTCGCGCGCGAGGAGTTCCAGGCGCAGGTGCCGGGCTGGGTGCCGGTCGAGGACGACGCGGTGGTGCTCGGCTCGGGCGTCGTCGAGATCGCGCTCGGGGCGGCGCTCGCCCTCGCGCCGCGGCGGTACCGGGCCGCCGTGGGCTGGGTGGCGGCGGCGTTCTTCGTCGCGGTGTTCCCGGGCAACGTGTCGCAGTACCTCACGCACACCGACGCCTTCGGTCTCGACTCGGACGCGAAGCGCGCGGCCCGGCTGCCGTTCCAGGTGGGGCTGGTGGCGTGGGCGCTGTGGTCGACGGGCGCGTGGCGGGCCTGGCGGGACGCCCGGCGCACGCGCTGAGGCCCGGGCGTCGCGAGGGCGTCCGGCCCGGGAGCGCCTGCCGTCCGCGCGTCCCCGCTTTGGCGGCGGTCCCGGCCCGTGGCGTAGGATCGTCGGGCCGGTGCGAGCGATCAGTCATGCCCGCACGCGCCGCAGCGTGCCGCCCACGGGGGAGCGAGGATCCGCCTCGCCGGTGCGCCCGAGCGCCCCACGCCGGACCCCCGGCACCGACCGTCCGAGCAGTTGGAGACCACTGAAGTGAAGAGCGCCGTCGAGACCCTGGAGCCCACCAAGGTCAGGCTGACCGTCGAGGTTCCGTACGACGAGCTCAAGCCGAGCATCGATCACGCCTACGCGCACATCGCGGAGCAGGTGACCATCCCCGGCTTCCGCAAGGGCAAGGTCCCGCCGCGGATCATCGACCAGCGCGTCGGCCGCCCGGCCGTCATGGAGCACGCCGTCAACGAGGGCCTGTCCGGCTTCTACGCCGAGGCCGTCCGCGAGAACAAGCTGCGCCCGCTCGGCCAGCCCGAGGTCGACGTCACGAAGGTTCCCGGCCTGGTGGCCGGCGACACCGACGGCGACCTGGTCTTCACGGCCGAGGTCGAGGTCCGCCCCGAGATCGAGATCCCCGAGATCGACGGCCTGTCCGTGACGGTCGACGACTCGGCCATCACCGACGAGGACGTGCAGGGCCGCCTGGACGCGCTGCGTGAGCGCTTCGGCTCGCTGGTCGGCGTCGACCGCCCGGCCGCCGAGAAGGACTTCGCGGTCATCGACCTGGTCGCCAAGATCGACGGCGAGGAGGTCGACACGGTCTCCGGCGTCTCCTACCAGATCGGCTCCGGCAACATGCTCGAGGGCCTCGACGAGGCGCTCACCGGGCTGTCGGCCGGCGAGACCACCACGTTCTCCACCACGCTGGTCGGCGGCGAGCACGCCGGCGAGCAGGCCGAGGTCACCGTCACCGCGACCTCCGTCAAGGAGCGCGAGCTGCCGGAGGCGGACGACGACTTCGCGCAGATGGCGTCCGAGTTCGACACCATCGACGAGCTCCTGGCGGACCTCCGCGAGCAGGCCGGCCGCATCAAGGGCCAGAACCAGGCCGTCCAGGCGCGGGACCTGCTGCTGGAGCAGCTGCTCGAGCAGATCGAGATCCCCGTCCCGCAGGGCGCCGTCGAGGCCGAGGTCCACCGCCACCTCGAGTCCGAGGGCCGCCTGGAGGACGACACGCACCGCGCCGAGGTGACCGAGCAGGCGCAGACCGCGCTGCGCAACCAGATCCTCCTGGACACCCTGGCCGAGAAGCTCGAGGTCAAGGTCAACCAGGGCGAGCTCGTCGACTACCTGGTGAGCGCGTCCCGCCAGTACGGCATGGACCCGAACACGTTCATCCAGACCATCGACCAGCAGGGCCAGATCCCGGCCATGGTCGCCGAGGTCGCGCGCTCCAAGGCGCTGGCCGTCGCCCTGCGCCACGTGGCCGTCGTCGACGGCTCCGGTGCCGCGGTCGACCTGTCCGAGTACATCGGCTCGGACGAGGACGACGCCGCCCAGGAGGCCGCCGAGACCGACCAGGCCGAGGCCACCGAGCCGGAGACCGCCGAGGCCGACGCCAAGGCCTGACCCGGCACGACCCCGAGGGGCCCCGCACCACACCGGTGCGGGGCCCCTCGCGCATCCTCGCCCACCCCTCCCGCCCCGCCCCGCGTCCCAGCGCGCCGAGGTCGTCACGTCCGGCCGAGGTCGTCACGCCGACCTGACGACCTCGGCTCGAGCTGACGACCTCGCGCCCTCCGCCCGACGGGTGCGCCGACAGCGAAACGGGGCGTCAGCGGGACGAACGGGCACCTGGGCGGGCGTTAGGGTCGGCGCAAGCACACCAAGCCTGACGAGGGAGCCTTCGTGAACGACCAGACGCCGGCGATCGCCCGGGCCGAGTCCGGGGGACTCGGCCTCAACGACTCCATCTACAACCGGCTCCTCAAGGAGCGGATCATCTGGCTCGGCTCGGAGGTCCGCGACGAGAACGCGAACGCCATCTGCGCGCAGATGATGCTGCTCGCGGCGGAGGACCCCGAGAAGGACATCTTC